>NZ_CP050265.1:3037500-3303132 GCF_011765465.1 Erythrobacter sp.
GCTCACAGGGCTCGCCAATCGCCGCGCCTTCACCGCGAGCCTTGCGCGCTGCATCGAACAACCGCGCGATCGCGCCCGTTCCGGCAAGCCGGCCATTCTTGCCCTCTTTGCGATCGACCGGATGCGCGCGATCTTCATGCAATACGGGCAGGACACGCTCGATGAATTCCTGTGGGGCTTCGCCAAATTCCTCGAGACGATGGTGCGCCCCGGCGACGTGCTAGGCCAGCTCGATGCCGAACGCTTCGGCGTGATCCTGCCCGGGACGACCCAGCGCGAGGCGCAGGACTGGGCCGAGGACGTGCTGCGCACTTTCGCCGCGCTCGCGCTTCCTTCGTCCGCGCGGATGCCCCATGTCGCGGCGAGCGCGGGCCTTGCCGCAGTCGAACATTCGGTCGACCTCACGCTCCGACAGGCCGAGCTCGGGCTCGTCATCGCGCGGGCGGCGGGCGGGATGCAAGTCGGGCGCGCGCTCGATCACCGTCGTGCCCCCGCCCGGTCGACGGAAGCGATGGAACTCGGTGCCAATCGGACGTTTGGAGTTGCCGCGAGCGGGCGCTAAGCGTCCTTTCCATGGCACATATTGCAACGATTCTGCTGCTCGGCTCGGGCGAACTCGGCCGCGAATTCACCATTTCGGCCAAGCGGCTCGGCGCGAAGGTGATCGCCTGCGACGCCTATGAAGGCGCGCCTGCGATGCAGGTCGCCGACGCCTGCGAAGTCTTCCCCATGCTCGACGGCGAAAAGCTGCGCGCGGCGGCCGAGAAGCACCGGCCCGACCTGATCGTGCCCGAGATCGAGGCCATCCGCACCGAAATCCTGGCCGATCTCGAGAAAGAAGGCTTCAACGTCGTCCCCTCGGCCCGGGCCGCGCAGCTTACCATGAACCGCGACGCGATCCGCGACCTTGCCGCAGGCGAGCTCGGCCTTGTCACCTCGCGCTATCGCTACGCCACCACGATGGAGGAGGTCGAGGCGGCCGCCGTGCACGCCGGCTTTCCCTGCGTGATGAAGCCGGTCATGTCCTCCTCGGGCAAGGGCCAGAGCAAGGTCGAAAGCGCAGCGGGCCTGCAGGAAGCCTGGGACTATGCCTGCGCCAATATGCGCGGCGACCGTGCGCGGGTGATCGTCGAGGAATTCATCGCCTTCGATTACGAGATCACGCTGCTCACGGTTCGTCACGGGGGCGGCATCAGCTTCTGCCCGCCCATCGGCCACCGGCAGGAGCGCGGCGACTACCGCGAGAGCTGGCAGCCCGCGGCGATGAGCGCCCGGGCGCTCGCCGATGCGCAGGCGATGGCCGAAAGGATCGTGATGGCGCTCGAGGGCGGTGGCCGGGGCTGGGGGCTCTATGGAGTCGAATTCTTCGTGAGGGGGGATGAGGTGATCTTCTCCGAATTGTCGCCGCGCCCGCACGATACCGGGATGGTGACGCTGGCCTCGCAGGACCTGACCGAATTCGACCTCCATGCCCGCGCTATCCTTGGCCTGCCCGTCCCGGCCGCGATCGCTGCGCGTCCGGCCGCCTCGGCGGTCATCCTCGCCGATCGCGACAGCGAGGATTTCGCCTTCGAAGGGATCGAGGAGGCGCTGGCGGTGGACGAAAGCGCCGATGTGCGGATCTTCGGCAAGCCCACGACCCGGCCCTTTCGACGGATGGGAGTCGCGCTCGCCCGCGGCGAGGACACCGACAGGGCGCGCGCGCTTGCCGAAAGCGCCACCCGCAGAGTGCGGATTGCCTATCGCGGCGGACCTGCCTAAGCGCGCTTCCCATGACGACCCATTCAAAGACCGGCCATCCCAAGACCACCGCGCTGATGCGGCGCGGAACCGAATTCCTCGGCTGCGAGACCGCGATCATGTGCGGTGCGATGAGCTGGGTGTCCGAGCGCAATCTCGTATCGGCCATTTCGAACGCCGGCGGCTTTGGCGTGATCGCCTGCGGTGCGATGACGCCCGACCTGCTCGATGGCGAGATCGCGGCGACGAAGGCGCTCACCGACCGGCCTTTCGGTGTCAATCTCATCACCATGCATCCCGACCTGTTCGACCTCATCGCGGTGTGCGAGAAACACGCCGTGACCCACGTGGTCCTCGCAGGCGGCATCCCGCCCAAGGGCAGCGTCGAGGCGATCAAGGGTGGGGCGAACCCTGCCAAGGTGATCTGCTTCGCGCCGACGCTGGCGCTCGCGAAGAAGCTGCTGCGCTCAGGTGCCGATGCGCTGGTGATCGAGGGCATGGAAGCGGGCGGCCATATCGGCCCCGTTTCGACCAGCGTATTGGCGCAGGAAATGCTTCCGGAATTGTCCGAGGAGCACGTCGTCTTCGTCGCCGGCGGCATTGGGCGCGGACAGGCGATCGCGGGCTATCTCGAAATGGGCGCGGCGGGGGTCCAGCTCGGCACGCGCTTCGCCTGCGCCAGCGAAAGCATCGCGCATCCCGATTTCAAGAAGGCGTTCTTTCGCGCCTCGGCCCGCGATGCGATCGCCAGCGTGCAGGTCGACCCGCGCCTACCCGTCATTCCGGTGCGCGCGCTGCGCAACAAGGGGACCGAGGAATTCACCGCAAAGCAGCGCGAGATCGCGGGCACGCTCGACCGCGGCGAAATCGCCATGGCCGAGGCGCAGTTGCAGGTCGAACACTACTGGGCCGGCGCTCTGCGCCGCGCAGTGATCGACGGGGATGTCGAAAACGGCTCGCTCATGGCGGGTCAGTCGGTCGGCATGGTCAAGGCCGAGGAACCGGTCGCCGACATCATCGCCCAGCTGATGGACGAATGCGAAGAGGCGCTGACTCGCCGCAAGGCGTGATGCGATCCGCGCGATGGAGGGCTCGTTGATCCTGACGCTTTCCTGCGCCGACCGGCCCGGCGTCACTGCAAGGGTCACGGCCTTCCTGTTCGAGCGCGGCTGCAACATCCTCGAAGCGCAGCAATTCAACGATCGCTCCGGCTCGGCGGCGGGCGACCGTTTCTTCATGCGCGTCGCCTTCGATCCCGACGGCACGACGGTGGGCCAGCTGGAAGCGGACTTCGCAGGCTTCGCGCAGGAGCACGCGATGGACTGGAAAATGGTCCGGCAGGATCGCCCCTGTCGGGTCATCATCATGGTCAGCAAGTTCGATCACTGCCTGGTCGACCTGCTCTACCGATGGCGCGCGGGTGAGCTTGCGATCGAGCCCGTCGCCATCGTGTCGAACCACCCGCGCGAGGTCGCCATACGAAGCGATATCGGGGATATCCCGTTTCACTACCTGCCCGTCACGCCCGAGACAAAGGCCGGGCAGGAGGATGCCGTGCGGGCGCTGGCCGCTCAGAATCGTGCGGACCTCGTCGTGCTCGCAAGGTATATGCAGATCTTCTCCGACGCGCAGGCAGCGCATTTCGCGGGGCGCTGCATCAATATCCACCACAGCTTCCTGCCCGGCTTCAAGGGCGCGCGCCCCTACCATCAGGCCCACGAACGCGGGGTCAAGATCATCGGTGCGACAGCGCATTTCGTGACCGGCGATCTCGACGAGGGCCCGATCATCCATCAAGACGTCGAGCGCATCACCCATGCCGACACCCCGTCCGATCTCGTTCGCAAGGGGCGCGACATCGAGCGCCGCGTGCTGGCCGAGGCGGTCCGCCTGTTCGTCGAGGAGCGGGTGCTTATCAACGGCAATCGCACGGTCGTATTCCGACCCTGAAACTATCAAGCGGGCGCATCTTCGAAGAGAGCGGGGTGGTTCGGTCAGTTAAGATATGTCATAAGACTATCGCCGATGACCCGGACTTCTCTTGCTGTCACGCTGCTTCTCACCATCGCGATCACCGCGGGCCTGACGGCGCTCGCCTCGCTTGGCGGGGGCTTCGCTTCGAGCGCGGGGAGAAGCGCGGGCGACGATCTCACCGTGCCGATCCTCATCCACCTTGCGACCGCGCTCGCCGCAGCGTTGCTCGGGCCTTTCATTCTTCTTCGGCGCAAGGGAGATGGGCGGCACAAGGCGCTGGGGCGGACCTGGGCGGGGCTGATGCTGGTAACGGCCGGCACCAGCATCTTCATCCGCTCGCCCGGGGCAGGGATCGCGGGGACCGGGTTCTCCTTCATCCACCTCTTCACCGTCTGGACGCTCGCCGCGCTGCCCGTAGCGGTATGGGGCGCACGCAGCGGCAATATCCGACTCCACCGGGGCGGCATGATCGGGCTCTATGTCGGCCTGCTGGTCGCGGGCGGTTTTACCCTTATCCCCGGCAGGCTGCTCGGCGGGTTGGTCTTCGGCTGGTAGTTCCGAAGGCTTACCGCACTCCGGGCAGGATCCGCAGGTTGCGCGGGATGCACGGACGTCCGTTGAGCGGCGCGTCATAGGCGGATGCGACCGGGGGCAACTGGCCGTTGTTCCAGTAAGTGCTCCAATATCCGCGCCCATTGTTCGCAAGGAAGGGACAATAGATGCCCCGGGGGACTGTGACCGGCGGATTGTAACGCTCGCGCCGGTCGCGCAACCGGGCAATCGCGGTGCGTTTTCTCTCTAGGCACACCGAGCTGTAGCCTTTGAACTTTCCGTCGCGATCATGGACGGCGCACAGCTCGTAATCCCCGTCGCAAAGCGATTGTGCGCCCGCCGGCAAGGCGAGCGCGAGCCCTGCGGCCATGGCAGGCAGGACGTAGGCCAGAAAGCGCATGATGATCTCCCCATTCGCACGAGTGGGAAGCGTAATCGGGCTTTTCTGGCCTCTTCCTGAACCTTGCGGTCCGCCGCGGTTCAGGCGCGAAGCCCGTTCGCCCTAGCGCTGCGCGACGGTCTTGCCGCGTTCGCGTTCCATCTCCCGGTCCTCGTTCGCGCGGTGGATGACATAGGCGCGGATCGCCTCGATCTCCTCCTCGCTCATCGAGTCCGCGAAACCGGCCATGCCGTTGTCCTTGAGCAGGCCGTCATGCACCACGGCCTTCCACGCCCGCCGGTCGCCGAGCGAGCCCGAGCGCCTGAGGTCCGGCAGCACGGTCGAGCCGACGGCGGCCGGAGCATGGCAGACTGCGCAATAGCGGCCGTATTTCGCCTGGCCGAGCGCGATGGTTTCGGCCGAAGCGCGGCTGGGCGGCGGGTCGAGCGGCAGTTCGGCGAGTTCGGGTTCGGGCGGCAGTTTTCCGTCCGCACCGAGCTTGAACACCAGCAGCCGCGAAATGTTGCGCACCGGGGCCTTCTGCTCGATCAGCGCGCCGTCGACCGACAGCGCATAGGCTCCGCCCCATCCGGCGAGCACGGCGACATATTGTTCGCCGTCGACGGTGTAGGTGATAGGCGGCGCGACGACCCCGGTCTGGGCTGGAAAGCTCCATAGCTTTTCGCCGCTCGCCGCATCATAAGCGTTGAATTCGCTCCCCGCTGTCCCCTGGAAGACGAGCCCGCCGCCGGTCGCGAGCAGGCCGCCGTTCCACGGCCCCGGATGCTCGACCGTCCAGCGCGGTTCCTGCTTCACAGGATCCCAGGCGACCAGCATTCCCTTGAGCGTGCCCGCGACTTCGCGGCGAATGCCCATGCCGGGCGGCAGGTCGCCCGCGCCGAGCGTGAATCCGACGTTGAAGCCGCGCGCGCGGTCGGGCTTCCAGTTCGCCTCGGGCGCATACATCATGCCCGCTTCGAAAGCCGGGATGTAAACGAGGTTCTCGGCGGGGTGATAGGCCATCGGATGCCAGTTGTGACCGCCCAGCGCGCCCGGCAGCACGAGCGCGGGCTTGCCGGTCTTGTCGATGCGGGTTTCCGGGTTCTCGATCGGACGGCCCGTCTCGGGGTCGATGCCTTTCGCCCAGTTGAGCGAGACATAGGGCTCGGCGCTGATGAATTCGCCGGTCTTGCGGTCGATGACGTAGAAGAAGCCGTTCTTGGGCGCCTGCATCAGCACCTGCCGCATTTCGCCGCCCATTTCCATGTCGGCAAGGACGATGTGCTGGGTCGCGGTGAAGTCCCACGTCTCGCCCGGCGTCGTCTGGTAATGCCAGACATATTCGCCGGTGTCGGGCCGGATCGCGACAATGCTGGAGAGGTAGAGGTTGTCGCCCTCGCCCGTCCCATCCTCGCCCGGCGAACGATAGGCGCGGTTCCATGGGCTCCCGTTGCCGACGCCGATATAGAGCAGGTCGAGATCGGGGTCGTAGGCCATCGAATCCCACACCGTGCCCCCGCCGCCGATCGCGTCGGAGGAGCCGAGCACGTCCATGTTCCAGGTTTCGGCGGCCTTCTTGAGGTGCGCCGGAGCGTCCTCTCCGTCGTCTCCGCCGGGCACGGTGTAGAAGCGCCACAGCTCCTCGCCGTCCTTCGCGTCATAGGCTGCGACATAGCCGCGCACGCCGAATTCGGCGCCGCCGTTGCCGATGATGACCTTGCCGTCGATCACACGCGGCGCGCCGGTGATGGTGTAGCTCTTCGACTGGTCTACCGTGAACTTTTCCCATTTCACCTCGCCCGTCTCGCGGTCGAGCGCGACCAGCCGCCCGTCGAGCGTGCCGAGGTAGAGCGTGTCGCCCCAGGCGGCGAGCCCGCGATTGACCACGTCGCAGCAAGCCTTGACCGCGGTCTCGCCCGGCACTTGCGGATCATAGTGCCACAGCGCTTCGCCAGTCGCCGCGTCGAAGGCGAAGACCTTGCTCCATGCGCTCGTCACGTAGAGCTTGCCGTCGATCACCAGCGGGGTCGCTTCCTGCCCGCGCGCGGTGTCCATGTCCGCGAACCAGGCAAGACCGAGATCGGCGACATTCCCGGTGTTGACCGCGTCGAGCGGCGAGAAGCGCTGTTCGGAATAGGTCCGCCCGTGGGTGATCCAGTTCGCGCTATCGCCGTCCGCGCCTGTCAGCATCGCGGCGGTGATGCCGCTTTCGCCCGCCACGGCATCACTGAAAATCCCGTCGCATCCCCCAAGCGCCAGCGCGCCGAGCAGCGCCATCGGCGCCGCGACCCATCGCATCGTCTTCATTGATTTCACTCTCCCATTTGCAACCCATCTTGCCGCGCAATCAGGCGGTTGTCCATCGCCCGCTTGCGTGCCACTTGTTGCGCCGGGCGGGCCAAGGAGAGACGATCATGTGCGACGAGGCGAAACTGGGCGAATGGGCGAAGCAGGCGATCAGCCGGCGGCGGTTCGGGGCGTTGACGGGCGCGGCTGCGGTCGCGGCCTGCTCGCCGGGCGAGATCGGTGGCGCAGCCGAGCCCGCTGCCGCCGCGCTCACCGAAAGCGGCGTCACCTTCGAAACCGCCGACGGCACGATGGACGCTTTTTTCGTCCACCCCAGCGAGGGCAGGCACCCCGGCGTGATCTTCTGGCCCGACATCGCTTCCTTGCGCGAATCCAAGCGCAACATGGCGCGGCGTCTCGCGGGCGAGGGCTACGCCGTGCTCGTCCTCAATCCCTATTACCGCGACGTTGCGGGCGAGCAGTTCGCCGATTTCGCGGCTTTCATCGACGAAGGCGGCTTCGGCAAGGTCAAGCCGTGGCGTGAAAAGCTCGATGCCGAAGCGATCGGGCGCGATGCGGCGGCCGCGGTGGCCTGGCTCGACCAGCAGGCGGCCGTCGACACGGGCAAGGGCATCGGCACGCAGGGCTATTGCATGGGCGGTCCCTTCACGATCTGGAGCGCGGCGGCGGTGCCTGGCCGCATCAAGGCGGCGGCGAGCTTCCACGGCGGCGGTCTCGTGCGCGAGGACGATTCCATGAGCCCGCACAGGATGCTCGACGATGTCGAGGCGCGGCTCCTGATTGCAATCGCTGAAGACGACCACGAAAAGGATCCGAGCGCCAAGTTGCTTTTCGCCAAGGCGGCCGGCCTCGCCGCGGTCCCGGCCAAGATCGAGGTCTACGAAGGCGACCACGGTTGGACCGTCCCCGACAGCCCGGCCTATGTCGAGCCCGCCGCGGAAAAGGCGTATGCCGACCTCCTCGAACTGTACGCAAAAGCGCTCTGAGGGGTCCCGTCGCATCCTTACAAGGTCCGTGGGCGCTCCCTGATTAGTCTCGCCCCTGCGGCAATCGCGGACAGGAGGCATACGGGACATGGGCAGGATAGCGCGCGCAATCGGATACCTCGGTCTGGCATGCGCCTTCGCCGGGACTGCGGCAGCGGCGCAGGACGGGGCGGCGCAGACCGAGCCGGATGCACGGGGCAAGGCGATCATTGCCGATTACAAGGCGCTGAGCGTCGCCCGGGCGATCGACGATCGCTGCATGGTGCTCGACTTCGCCAATCGCCGCCTGCTCGAAAACGCGATGATCGGGCACATGATGGACCTGCCGGGCATTGCTGGGACCTCCCCGGTTGAGATGGGAGCCGAGGCCTATTACGCGAACATCTCCGCCATCACCGAAAAGCACGCGAAGCCGATGCGCGAAGTGGCCGCGAACATTCCCTGCGCCAAAGCGGACCAGGCGCTTGCCGAAGCCAAGCTCTTCCTTGCCGCCGACATCATCGCCCATCAGCAGATATCCAGGGACGCCTTTGCCGAGATGGCGGACGAGCAGGAAAAGTCCCTGTTCGCGCAGCTCGTCCGGGCCGTGCAGGGCTCGCTCGCCCAGGCGCCCGAGGGCACGCTCGAGCGCTATGTCGGCGGGCGGATGCGGACCATCGACGCCCAAGGAAAGGATGCGGCGGGCCACGCGCTCTGGTCGCTGCGCCAGTTCGAGACGGCGCGTCTGTTCGGCATCAAGGGCCACGACCTGCGTTGGGACGAGGCGCAGCGCGGCTGGGTCCTGTGGGATATGCAGAGGCGCGCCAAGGTCCCGTCCTACGTCTTCGATGCGCCCGTGCGCGTGCCGCTCTTCGAAAGCGAGGGCGAGGGCTGGGAGCGCAAGACCTTTGCCAACCGCGAGGCGCTGCTCCTGCCGCGCAAGGGCGGGCCTTCCATGGAATTCGTCGCTTTCCCGACCGAGGCCGGCATGGACCTCTCCGGGGCAGAAGCGCTGGTCGGGGTGGGTTCGGGCCAGATGGACATGGCTTTGTTCCTTCCCGTCATCGACTGGACCGAGGGCAGGGCCAAGGCCCTGTCGCGCGAGTGCCCGGCCTCGGCGCACTGCTTCCGCTTCGATTTCAAGGTGACGAATGCGATGGAAAAACGGGTGCGCGAGAACCGGGATGTCTACAGCGCCCAATTCGCGCTGCTCGCTTCTTCCGCCCGTTCTATCGAGAGCATCGCCAAGCTGAAGAAAGCCGCAAGGCTGGGGACCAAGCGGCTTTACAGCCCGTCGCTGCGCGACATGTTCCCCAATGCGTCGCGGGGCGAATAGCGCGCAGCCGGCGCCTCAGGTCGCCTGCTGGTCGCTGCGCACGTTGTCGAGCCCGAAGCGGCCCTGCTTGCGATAGCGCACCATCCACTTGTCGAGGAACAGGCCGAGCGGCCTGGGCTCGATCCCGAGATCGGCATAGGTGCGATGTTCGCCGCTCACGGTGCTGCCGGGCTTGAGCAAGGTCCACTGGTCCTTGCTCATCGGTGTGCCGGGCAGGCTGGCGAACAGGCTCGACAGGGAATCCGACATCGCGACGAAGCGTCGCTTGCGTCCCTGCGCGGCGGCGATGCGGCGGTTGATCTCCATCATCGTCAGCCGCTCCGGCCCGCCCAGTTCGTAGACGTGCCCGCCATGCGTCTCGGGGTGCTCGAGCGCGACGGCGATGGCTTCGGCGACATCGTCGACATAGGTTAGTTGCAGCTCGGCCTCGGGACCGAACACGGGAAGGACGGGCATAAGCTGGATCAGCTGGCCGAACATATTGAGGAAGTTGTCGTCCTTGCCGAAAACGATCGAGGGCCTGAGGATGGTGGCTTCGGGGAATTCCTCGCGCACGCGCTCCTCGCCGATCGCCTTGCCGCGCGCATAGGTGGTGGGTGAAGAGGCATCGACGCCGATCGCGCTCACATGGACGAAGGCGCGCGCGCCGTTCTGCCTGGCGATGCGGGCCATGGTTCCGGGCGCTTCGCCCATCAGTTTCTCGAGATCGCCGCTGAACGCGCCGACCAGGTTCACGACATGGGTCGCTCCGTGGAGGGCGGCGGCGACCGATTCCTCGTTAGTGATATCGCAGCGCGCGAACTGCAACTGGCCGAGATTGGCGAGCGGCTTCAGCGAATGGCTGTGTTCGGGATGGCGGCTGGCGATGCGCAGGCGCGCGCCGCGTTCGAGCAGGCTTTGCGCCACGTAATTCCCGATAAAGCCACTTCCGCCGAATACGGTGACGAGCGAATCGAACAAGGGAGAGGTTCTGGTCATGGTCGCGCTTGTGCTTGGCTTTACCTTGGGTCGGTTTTGGGTGTTGGATTTGGCAACGCGCCATGCGTCAATCCGGTCCGCGGAGCAAGGGGCGAGACGGAAGGGGAAGCCTAGTGAGCTTGTCGTTGACAGGACGACCTCCCACTCGCTATTGGCGCCCCCTACCAAGCGCGGAGGCGATATGGCTTCGCTTCTGATGTGTGCCCAGATGGCGGAATTGGTAGACGCACCGTCTTCAGGTGGCGGCGGGGGCAACCCCGTGGAGGTTCGAGTCCTCTTCTGGGCACCATTTATCTGCCAGTATCCGCGACGCTCTAGTCTGAGCCCGAAGTTTCTACCAGCTAGGGGTAGAGCCTTGGCCCGTTTTGGTGCCCATCGCTGGGCGTGATGGGAACAACCGTATCGGGCGCATGCCCCGATATGAAATGCCGCTTGATCCTGCGCCCATCTCGACCGGGGTCCTGTTCCTGAGGCTCGAGTGAGGCCGGAAGTGGTTGTAGTCTTGCCGCCAGGCTTTCAGCTCCTGGCGGGCATGGGCGCGGCTGGTGGAGATCGTCTCGTTCAAGAGTTCGTCACGCAGGCGTGCGTTGGAAGCGAAGCTGGCCAAAGGCCAACCTCTCGATGAACCCGTTTTGATACGGCTTCCCCGGTGCGATGTAGTGCCACTCGACGTTGCGATCCTTGCTCCAGCGCAGGATCGCCATGCTGGTGAGTTCGGTGCCGTTATCGCTGACGATCGTGTGGGGCCGTGCCATCCGCTCGAAGACAGCCGCATCAAGCTCACGGCCGACCCTTGCGCCGGAGATCGACGTATCGGCGATCAGGCGCACGCACTCCCGGCTGTAGTCATCGACCACGGCAAAGATCCGGAACCTGCGCCCGCAAGCGAAGGCATCAGATACGGATTCGTAGCGAAGCGGAGAAGGGCGCGCAGCGCCCAACTCGAGACTCCAGCGCTGGTTCGGCCCCTGAGGCACCGTCATCGGCGCTCTTCTGCCCAAAGCCCGCTTGCGCCCGCCACGGCGGCGCACCTGCAGCCGCTCCTCGCGATAGAGCCGCCGGAACTTCTCGTGGTTCATGGTCCATCCTTCCCGGCATAGGAGCCAGTGGAGCCGCCGATAGCCGAACCGGCGTCGCTGGCTGGCCAGTTCCCTGATACGCTCGCGCGCCTTGGCATCGTCGGGCCGACGACTGACATAGCGCACCATCGTCCGGTCCACGCCCAGCACCGCGCAGGCACGGCGTTGGCTCACCTCGAATACTTCCTGGAGATGAGCCACAGCCTGCCGCCTGGCGCCGGGCGTCAGAACTAATGGGATGACCCGCCCTGTCCTTCCACGCACATTCAGCGGACTGAGAAGGAGGTAAATATGAGCATTCGCAACCAACCAAGAGACGCAGCCGTTTTCGGTATCGACATCGGCAAGACAGTTTTTCACGTGGTCGGCCTCGATGCTGCCCACGCACCGATCCAGAAGGCGACGTTCAGACGAGAGACCTTGCTGCAGTTCTTCGAGCGTGCATCGCCGGTTCTGGTCGGGATGGAAGCATGTCCGGGCTCGCAGTGGCTGGCTCGCAAGCTGCAGGCCATGGGGCATACGGTCCGGATGGTGCCGGCGCAGTTCGTGAAGCCCTTTGTGAAGTCGAACAAGAACGACATCATTGATGCAGAGGCCATCGCAGAAGCCGTGGCAAGGCCGACGATGCGCTTCGTTGAGATCAGGACTCCGGAGCAGATCGACCTGCAAGCACTCCACCGAGTGCGAGGCCGGATGATCGCTCATCGAACGAGGCTGATCAGCCAGATGCGCGCTTTCTGTCTCGAGTATGGCATCGCGATCCACCAGGGCGCGGGCAAGTTCAAAGCCGAGATACCACGCGTGCTGTCGGATGAGACCAACGAGCTCACCGCTTCGATGCGCCGCATCCTGACAGAGGTACACGGCGAGATGATGGAACTTGAGCAGCGCATCGCAACGATAAACCGCGAGATCGAAGACATCGCAGCGCGCAGTGATACCGCACGCCGTCTGATGACTGTGCCAGGCATCGGCCCCCTGGCCTCGACCGCGCTACTGGCGGCGGCAGGTTCCGGGCGCCAGTTCGCCAAAGCTCGAGATCTCGCTGCCTCCTGCTCCAGCTGACGCAGCCGTCCGGCGTCCGACACTTCCGGTCCGCCATACTTCGACTTCCATTTATAATAAGTCGCCGAGCTGATCCCTTGACGGCGACGAACATCCGCCGTCGGCATCCCAGCTTTCTGCTCCTTCAAAACAGCGATGATCTGCTCCTCGCTGAACCTGCTCCGCTTCATTCGTCCGTCTCCTCCTCAGAGCCGGACTCTACTCACCTTTGGAGGAAATCTAGGGGCTCAGACCAGCGAGCCCCATGGGTTCAGCCCCCATGGTCACGTTCTCGTGCGCGGTCCGGCTATAAGGTGCCGAAGCGAGGGCTCTGAAGGAGGCAACAGGACAGCGGCCTGGTGCTATTTACCGCGCGGGGGCGATCTGTCGTGTGCCATGGTGCGCAGCGGAAAGGCCTTGAAATGGGATCGCGACTGGAGCGATCACACTTACTGAGCGAGTCTCCCTATGGTGCAGGAATGGGAGATTTGGTCGTGCGCCAATCACGCTATCAAGGTCCATGGAGAGAACGCAGCGATCTTTGCCGCCATGCGCTCCGATGAACTGATGGAGGAAGGCGACCTCGCCGCTGCCAAGTTTTTCAGGCGGATCGTGACTGCCATCAATCGTCTATCGGAAGGTTCGATGGGCCGCGTGCATTGAGCCAAAGGCGATATTTGTGCTGATTGCGAACTGTCTGTTGAGGGGACCTGAGTAGCTCCAAGCGGACGTTCAGCTATCGACTTCAGATCTGTCAAAGCCTATGATCATAGCCTGCTGACACGATTGCAACTTATCTAGCGATGGCCTCAAGATATCGCGTCATCGCCTCAAACCCCTCGGCGGTCAGTGCGAGGAGCCTCCGCCTTTGATCATTGGGGTCGGGCTTTGATTGAATCAGTCCATAATTTTCTAGGACCTTCAGCCACCTTAGCGCAGTCGTGTTTGGAGCACCTGAGCCGATGCAAGCGCTCTTGACCGTGACTTCTTCACTGCGCGATTGATGGATGAACATATCCAACAATATGTCCCACGCTGGCTCGCCAAACAGGGCGTCATCGAATTCCTCGGCGCGCTTTCTGCGGTCCTTATAAGCTCTCTCGGCCGCTTCGACGGCAGTCTCAATGCGCCGGAGTCCGGGTGCAGTAGGTTTGGGGCCCAGAATGTCGAACCCGCTGGCAGCCCGGATCTCGTTCAAAACAGCCTCCGCTTTATCGAGTGTGACTGCCAAGTCCTTAATGCTTTTACGTTCCATGAGGCGACCCTTCCACCTATTGAAGCACTAGCAGTTCAGATACTCCATCACTTGTATGGATACCCCTTCAGAAATTCATAAGCCGAGCCAATCTCATGCAAATTGTGCAAAAGGGCTTGCATGCCAATTGACCCAAGCGCCGTGAGATACACTTTGGCGTCGGGGCGTCGAATCTTTGGAGTTCATATGTCACCCACCCCTCGGAGCGAACCGCTGTGCGCAGATATGGAGGCCATACGCGGCAGGCTGCGTGAAGAGCTCCGGCTGTTGGACAAACTCGGTTACACCATGGCAGCAGCCTATCTTTCCCAGGCTGTGGATGCTCTGGAGGAAGAGTGGTTTGAACGCCGAGCCCCTGTCACTGATAGGAACAAGAACGGTCAGTCATAATCATTTCCGACGCGCTCGTATAAAACTATATCCAGCAACACCCGATCTTGCTTTGAGAGAATAACAATTCCGACACGCGGAAATTTGCGGACAGTATTGCGAGGTAGTGAGGTCGGCTTTCCCGTTCCGTTTCGAGGCTCCACGCAGCGCCAAACTGCTGCGCCACTAATGTTGTTTCAATCAACCCTATCGACCGATTACAGCCACTCTCCGCTGGCCTCAGATCGGTTTGAACCTTCGGAGATGGAGCTGGCGCGGGCCCATAGATAGTTTTCCGTAAGGTGGTTCTACGAGATCCCAAACCCATCGTGGTTGATAACGTTGGTTAACACCACGTCACACCGAGGGGCTCGAAAGATGGATCTTGAACTCGAAGGCCAATCCAAAAAACTGTCGCTTCACTATGTCGATCTGGACACACGCGCGCGAGCGCAATTCGCGACGCTTGCGATGGAGATTGGCCACCATTGCGAACTCTATGATAGCCTGAATGAGCTATATGCCTATCCCCCGGAGCACGGTCTGATCGTTATGAGAGACGCGCCGAACGATGCTGGGGGGATTTTGAGCGCACTTGCAAGACTGGAGAAGGCCGGCATCTGGCTTCCGGTCATTGCCGTCGGAGATGCGCCGTCACCTCACAAGATCGTCGATGCCATCAAGGCGGGCGCTCTCGATTATCTGAGCTTGCCATTGGAAGGGAGTCGCCTTGAGCGCTGCCTGGTCCGGACAGCGGATGAGGCCAAGCGGACCTCGAGCTTGCGCCGCAGAAAGATCGAGGTCCAAGAGCTAATTGATCGACTTTCGACGCGCGAAGCTGAGGTTCTCGATCTTCTGGCTTGTGGCCACAGCAACAAGCTTATCGCGCGCGAACTCGGCATTAGCCCGCGGACGGTCGAAATCCACCGAGCGAATATGATGAGCAAACTCGGCGCGAGGCATGCAGCAAGCGCCGTGCGAATCAAGCTCGAATCAGAGCAGGTCCAACTCGCGTCGCTGTAAGGCTGATCTTCAATGGATCGTGTGGCTGACGGGCGCATTCAGGATGCGCGCGTCAGCCATATCCTCGCGGTCGTAAAGCCGCTGCAGCAGATAGGCGACGTGTCCTACGGCAACCCAATCCTCTTCGAATTCGAAGACGGATTTAAGGTCGCTAAGAATCTTGATGTTCTGGCTGTCCATGTCATGATTATACGCCAGATCGGATGCAAATTTCATACGTGATAATGCGCATGTAGAAAACTTGCACGTTGATGGCAGCTCAGTGGGGCACGTTATAACCCGCGATCAACACGAAACACGGAACGGCTACATTCTCTCTGGAACATCAGCCTCCGTCAGTATGGCGATGAATCTCGAGCGACCTTGGATGCTGATGAGTATCCCACCAATTCAATAAATGCCGCCGCCTTAGCCAACTGATCGCCCACGAGATCGAAGCCGGGCCTATTCGCTCTCGCCTACCGCCAGCATGTTTGCAATGGCCTCGCGCAGCGCAGCGGCCTTGTAGGGCTTCCTGAGAATCCGCAGGTCGTTTCGTTCCTCGAGCCCGAGGCTGTCGAAAGCAAAAGCCGGATATCCGGATGTAAACAGCACCTTCAACTGCGGATCGATCTCTCTGGCTTCTTCGGCAAGCTCCTGTCCGTTCATGCCGCCCGGCATAATCACGTCGGTGAACATCAGGTCGAAAGTGTCGCTGCCCCGGATCGCGTCCAGCGCCTCGGGCGCGTTCGCCGCCGAGGTGACGTCGTAGCCCATGCGCTCCAGCAGCTTTTCGACATGGGCACGGACCATCGGCTGATCCTCGACCACGAGAATGCGCTTGCCTTGAAAGGTCTCGTCCATCGCGGCGGAGGCAGGTGCAGCATCGTCGTTCTGCTCCCCTCCGACGCGGCGCAGGTAAAGGTTGACCGCGGTCCCGCGTCCCGGCTCACTGTAGATCGTCACATGCCCACGCGATTGCTTCGCGAAGCCATACACGGTGCTCAACCCCAGCCCGCTGCCCTTGCCGACCTCCTTGGTAGAAAAGAACGGCTCGAACGCGCGCGCAAGCACCTCGGGCGGCATCCCTTCGCCGTTGTCGGTGACCGACAGCACAACATAATCGTCGGGCTCTAGTTCAGAAGGAAACGGCTCCATATCATCCGAGATCGTCTGGTTCTCGCAGCTCAGGACGATGTCGCCGCCTTGCGGCATCGCATCACGCGCATTGAACGCGAGGTTCACCACGGCCTGTTCGAGCGCGTTAGCATCGGCGGCGACGCGCCACGTGCTCTCCGGAACTTTCAGTTCGACCGTGATCGACTCCGGCAGGCCCGATTGCAACAATCGCAGGGTCCTCGGCAGCAATTCTCGCAGGTCGACCGATTGAACCGCAATTTGCGACTGCCGGGAAAAGGCGAGCAGGCGCTCCGTCAAGGTTGCTGCGCTCTCGGATGCCTTCGAAATGAAATCGACCGATTCCTTCTGGTCTTCGTCAAGCGCGGTCTCTTCGAGGTAGTCCGCATTGCCCTGGATGATCATCAGCTGGTTGTTGAAATCGTGTGCTATGCCGCCAGTCAGCTGACCGACCGCCTCGAGCGCGCGCGAGCGCGAGAAGCCCTCAACCTGCCTCTTCTGCCTGCTAATGTTCTGAACGTTACCGAGCATGCGATGGACGCGGCCATCCGGACGCCTGAAAATGGCACCCTTCATCTGCACGTCTATCTCGTGACCGTCGTCCCCGACAACCCGGAAAGCCGCTTCCCAATTTCTCGCCTCGGACTTCAGAGCCGCATGAAAGGACCGCTTCAAGCGTTCGCGGTCATCGGGGACCACCCGCTGAAACCACTGCGTCTGATGCGCCTCACAAGCAGGGATGGAAACTCCAAGCTTGCTGGGCCAGTCTTCGCTCACCCACATGACGTCCTTCTCGAGATCATGATCCCAAAGCACGTCGCTGACGGTGTCGGCGATGACCCGAAAGCGCTCCTCGGATTCGCGAAGCGCGTTCATCGTCTTCAGGCGTTCCGAGATATCTACTGCGGACCCCACGAGGCGTTGCGGTTTACCCGATGCGTCTCGCAATATGTAGGCGCGAACCAAAGCGCGTGCCTGTGAGCCGTCGGCTCGCTCAACGTCGTATTCGAGCGAGAGCGTGTTCTCGTCTGATCGCAGCGTAGCCCAGATCGCTTTCTCGATCCTTTCGCGCTCCTCTTGCGTTACCTGGAAGGTATCGCTCCCGTCGAACCGCAAGTGATTGGGCGGGGGATGCCCGAACACCCGCTGAAATGCATCATTGGCCCAGAACTCGAGCGTTTCAATATTCCAGTCGAAGATGACCTCTTGCGTGGCCTTCGCCGCGAGCTCGAACCGCTGCTTTTGTAGTTCGGCATCCTGTTTCGCTTGATCGAGCTGATCTTCCGCTCTCTTGCGCTCGGTGATGTCACGGGTGACGCCGATGTAGCAATCAAGCGCGCCGTCCGGGGCGAAGATCGGAGTAATCGTGAGATCGTTCCAGAAGGCCTCACCCGACTTGCGGTAATTTAGGATCTCGCCGGCAAATTCGACATGGTCGCGAAGCGCATCCGAGATCGCCCGGATGGTGTCTGGATCGGTCTCGGGTCCCTGCAGAATGTGGCAGGTCGTCCCTATGAAATCGGAGTCCTCGTATCCCGTGATCTCGCAAAAGGCCCGGTTGCAAAAAATGATCCTGCGATCGGGGCCGGCAATCAGGACGCCTTGAGAAATCTGTCCGATCGCTTCTGCGAAGATGGTGTCTTTCATTGGTTTGCGGAGCAGCACTTCGGTCTCGGGGTTTGCGGGCTCTCAGCTCTGGATCAGCTCGTTCGAAAGGTTACAAAAGCCTTCGCAGAAAACTGCCACTGGGACAATGTCACTTTTCCGCCAGAAACCCTGAATTTCTCCGCTTTTGCTACAGTCATGCCGTGAGGTGCGTGCGCGTAGTCCGATCGATAGCCGGTCACGAAAAAGGATCAGATGCAATTGGCTTCAAGAGTTCAGATTCAGCAATAAAGGTCCCGATCTAGAATTCCGGAAATCCTACGCCACGCACAGCAAATGGCCTCCGCAGACGGACGACTGCGGAGGCCATGGGACAGCCGATGTACGTCAGAGATGCGACCCGAACTCAACTCATCGGCAACGTTCATATTACAGACTAATCAGGGCGCGCGATGTCGTGAAATTACTCTAAGGCGCAAGGGTTGCTGTGCATAGAAATCTGTTAAAGCAGGACCCATCCGACGACCATCTGCTTGGGGAGTATGCGTTTCGGGGCCGGTTATCCAGCATGCCTGAAGGGTATTGACGTCGTCCGCGTGCAATGGGGGCGTTGCAGGAGATAATACGGTTAATACCTTAATCCAATGATTTTAAGTTCGAAGATGATCGCAATTTACGCATTTTACCCCGCCAACATCCTCGAATTCAGCACTTCTCTTAATACAAGTATTCACAGCCGCAATCATCGATCCTCCGGTGGACGCCCGCAAAAACCCCTCGCCTTTGAGGCCATGATCTGATTGTGCTTTGCACGCCGTATGCTCCATTCCGTGCATTGGACGGAGAGTTTCGATGCACCCTCGCAGCCTGTTTTCGGTGGCGGAGCACCTGGAGCGGTTGAGGAAGGACGGCGATCCGCTGGAGGTTTTGGCTGAGACGATCGAGTTCGAACGTTTCCGCCCCATCCTGATCCGGGGTCTTGGTTATAGCGTGGCGCCAAGGCGGCCGACGGCCCTTTGACCCGGCGGCTATGTTCAAGGTGCTTCTGGTTCAAACGCAGCATAATCTGTCGGATGCGCGCATGGATCCTTCGGCAAGCTCAGGAGAGCGTTCATGATCAGAGATCGGCTGTCATGGATGCGCTTCTTCGGCTTTGATCTGGGCGGCGCGATGCCGGACGAGAACACCATCCGCCACTATCGCAACCGGCTCACCGAGAGCGGGGTGCTGGAGGCGCTGATGCAGGCCTTCGAGCAGCAACTGCGCGAGGCGGGATACTTGGCAATGGGCGGTCAGATCGTCGATGCAACGCTGGTGCCCGCGCCCAAGCAGCGTAACACCGAGGAAGATAAGGCCGGGATCAAGGCGGGCAAGTCGGCCAAACAGATCTGGCGCGGCAAGCCGAACAAGGCGCACCAAAAGGATGTCGACGCGCGCTGGACCATCAAGATCGGTGGCAAAGTTCGCTATCGTCCTGACGGCACGCCGCTGCCACAGATCGCAACGCCGGTGTTCGGCTACAAGTCGCATATCAGCATCGACCGGCGCTATGGGTTCATCCGCAAGGCAGCGGTGACCTCGGCAGCCGATAGCGACGGACGGCAGTTGCGCCGGGTGATCGACACCGCCAACACCGCCGGCGATGTGTGGGCCGACAGCGCCTATCGCAGCAGCAAGAACGAGGCATGGCTCAAGGCTGACGTGCTCCCCTGATTGTTACCATTCAGAGGTAGAGTCTCGCTTCTTCTGCACTGCTACCCTACGTCGGACCACTCAGGTCTAGAGTTTTCCGCCTTGTGGTCTGAGCCCGAAGTTTCTACCAGCAAGGGGTAGAGCCTTGGGCCGTTTTGATGCCCATCGCTGGGCGTGATGGGGACAACCGCATCGGGCGCATGCCCCCGATACGGTTTGCCGCTTGATCCTGCACCCATCTCGGCCGGGGTCCTGTTCCCGAGGCTCGAGTAGGGCCGGAAGTGGTTGTAGTCGTGCCGCCAGACTTCCAGTTCCTGGCGGGTATGCGCAAGGCTGGTGAGGATCGTCTCGTTCAAGAACTCGTCGCGAAGGCGTGCGTTAAGGCTCTCGATGAACCCATTTGGAGAGCTTGTCCGGCGCGATGTAGTGCCAATCAACGTTGCGATCCTTGCTCCAGCGAAGGATCGCAATGCTGCTAAGTTCGGCTCCGCGATATGAAAGCCTATTATCCAGATCAAGTGCAAGCTCAGATGATCAGGGCACCCATTTCAAGTGGGCGCATACCTTGGTTCGCTGATGCCGCTGGCAGGCACAGGAACATATTTCATTCCAGGAATTGATTCAATTTCCAGGCAGAAAAGAAATGTCGAACCGGCTTAGGTCACGTGGTCGCAGCTACAATTGGAGCCAAGCCGCAAATCCTAGAAGCGCCGAGCCAAGTACGATTACAATTAGCAGATCCACCTCCCACCAGGCACCTCGGTGCGCAGCCTCTGACTTGATTCCGAGCTTCGCCAGAACCCACGAGCGCAGGAATGCAATGACATTTCTCATGACGGTCCGCAATTGCTTCATCCTGGATGAAATTGCCATACTTCATCGCAAGCAGTGTCTTCAGGCCACGGGAGCGTGTGGCAGGAGCTCGCCGATGCAGGAAGCGGAGTGGCTATTGGCGAGGCTCGTGAGCGTCGCGGTTAGCCAAATGTCCGGGTTGATGCCAGCGAGTTTGCAGTTCCATGAGCGTGGCGATCACGGCCCATTTGTTCCAGCCCTCGTCCGAACCGGCGAACAGAGCGTTCTTGCGGCTGAGGGCAAGCGGGCGGATGGCATGTTCGACGGTGTTGGTGCCGCTAGCGCCGCGGTCTCCCGCAACCACGAAATCTTCTGATGACGCACAGAAGCCACGTTCTCTTAACGAAAAATTAGGGATAAAGGCTTACGCCTTCTTCTCATAGCGCTACGGCTTTTCCCGAATGACATTGATCACTCCGGGTTAGCCGAGCGCTTGCTCGGCGCTATGACACCGAGGGATTTGTTGGCTTGGTTCTCCCTTCTGGCGAACGTGAGGGTCTTGTGAAATATCCTGAGGTTCACACGTAGCCGGGTCCCTTACAAAGCCGAGAGCGATGCGAAGAATGCAAGCAGCAGGCTTTGTCACAGTATTAAGCTCAAATCATCCTGGTGGGTGGATCTTCTGAGCAAAAAAGAGCACCCCGGCAACGAGTGCCGGGGTGTTCGTCTATCAGCCCGCGAGGGGCGAAATCAACTTAGTCTGATCAAGCTCATTTGTGATACACGCGTTGCAGTAACGCAGCGTTCCTTTCCGATAAGGAATTCGACGTAGCCGGAGCCGTTCGGATGCAATGACCTGGAACCTACCGCGGGGCCTTGGTCAAGCGCTGCCGCTTGCGACGACCAAAGATGAGTTGTTGTCATCCGGACTGCCAATGCTCGCTCCCGGAGCAGGCTGGCCAAAGAGAAAACCTTGGGCCGCGTCGCATCCAAAGATACGGAGAAAGGCTGCCTGCTTTTCGTTCTCAACTCCTTCGGCGACGACTTCCAGCTCCATCGCGCGAGCCAGATTGATGACAGCGCGCACGATCGCCGCATCATGGGGGTCGTCTGTGATGTCGGCTATAAAACCTTTGTCGATCTTCAGCTTCGTAATGGGTAGCGACTTCAGATGGGTGAGCGAGGCATACCCGGTGCCGAAGTCGTCCAACGCGATGCCGACACCTGCGCTTCGTAGAACGGTGAGGGTTTCAGCGCAGCGCTCGGCTCCTCGCCCGAGCAAGACGCCTTCTGTAACCTCGATCTCAAGCCAAGATGGATCAACGTCTGCGCGCTGCGCCGCACTCAGAACTCGCTCGGCATAATCCCGACGCAGCAGCTCGGCTGCTGAGACGTTGATCGCCACCCGCCTACAGGGAGTGCCCTCTCGTCGCCATTGTAATATCTGTTCGAGCACACGGCGCCGCATCTCGTCCCCGATCCGTGTCGCCAATTCGACGCTCTCGAACGCATGCTCGACCGCAGAGGGCGGCATCAGCTTTTTCCCGACGCTGAGCCTGAGGAGTGCTTCGTAGCCAAGCACTGCCCCGCTCGAAAGCGATACCTGCGGTTGAAAATAAGGAACAACAAACTTGCTCCCAATGGCGAGCTTTGCAAGATCTAGGTGGGCCACACGACGTTCTATGCCTTCCTGGAGTTCACCCGAGAAGAATGCATAGCCGCCTCGTCCTGCTTCTTTTGCGCGATACATTGCTAAATCTGCATTGCGCAGCAAAATGTCGAGGTCAGGCTCTTCGGGCTCGGTTACAACAACGCCGATGCTCGCACTGCAATCCAATTGCCGCCCTTCATAGTCGAAAGGTTCCTTCAAGAGATCACCGATCTCATGGAGGCGAATTTCGCGAGCAGTTTGTGCCCTTCCGCACGCCCCTGCAAAGACGAACTCATCGCCGCCGAGGCGAGCGACAAGTGCATCACTCCCTAGCGCCCTTTCGAGCCGCTGCGATGCCTCTTTGATCAGGGCATCGCCGACAGCATGACCCAGCGTGTCGTTGACCAGCTTTAGATTGTCGAGATCGACCAAGCCGACCATAACAGCGGAACTCTGTTTCTTCGCCTTCGCGAATAGGCACGGAGCCTGCGAGCGAAGCCCATCGATATTGAGCAGGCCGGTAGCTTGATCGTGCGTCGCATTCCAAAGCAAATGTCGCTCAGCGCTGCGCCGTTCGGTCACATCCTGACAAAGCCCGCGCACGCCAATGATCTCGCCACTGGGGTTGCGTTCCGGATGGCCATATCCCCAGACTGTCCGGGCATGATCCCCATCCACGATAATGCGAAATTCATAGGACGTGCTTTCGCCAAACTGCATGATCTTCGTGAAGGTAGCGATCACCGACCTGACATCATCGGGATCGATCGTCGGAACAATCTCCTGCCAAGGGAAGACCGGTCGCGCCGGGTTCATGCCAAACATGGCGAGCATCTCTTGAGAGAATTCGAAGAGGCCGGTGGTTGCGTCCCACGTCCAGCCGCCGAGCTTCGCGAGCCTATGCGCTTCTTCCAAATCCCTTGCACGCTTCTCCAACTCTTGCATCGTGCGTCGGCGATCGGTGATGTCGCGCTGGACTGAAACCCAGTGCGTAAACCAACCCGTCTCATCGGCGAGCGGACGCACGCTAAGCTCCACCCAGAAAGGCGTTCCATCCTTGCGGTAGTTGAGCACCTCTTCCCGAAATGGTGTCCAGGTCTCGAGCTTCCTCCTGATACGATCGAGAGACGCGCGGTCGGTGCCCTTGCCTTGGCAAAGCCGTGGAGATTGACCCAGAACCTCGTTGAGGGAATAGCCTGTCATTCGGCAATATCCCTCGTTAGCATAGACGATGCGAGGATGCGGGCCGTCCAAAGGTTCGGCTTCGGTAATGACGATGGCATCATCGGCTGCGCTAAGAACGGCTGCTAGAAGCCTGGTGTCCAGGAGGTCGAGCGGGAGAGCGCGTTGCCCCTTAATTCTCCCGCGCACGTTCATGACCCGTTTACCTCGTCTCTTGAGTGTGTCTGCACCTAGCCTGTGAGACGCTATTCGAGCGAGAGGATCAAAGCAGTTACCGGACGCTAGGTAATTTCCAGATGAATCAGGCTCAAGCACACCATAGTTTCATCATCGGATGAGTGAGCAAGCTCCGAGCGTCTTCGTGAAATGGAATGGTGAGACCCCCCGCTGTCAGTATCTGGGATATGGATCTGACCCTTACTGTCGGCTTGCGTTTGTCAGGCTTCGTTTGCCCAGCAGAGCTGGAGAAATTGGCATACGCTGCTAAGCTCTACGGCGCTGAAGCAGCGATATCGGGTTTGGGGCCAGTTGTGTCGATATGAAAACGAATAAAGTCTACATCGTTGATGACGATCCCGTGGTTAGGCGGCACCTCAAAAAGTTATGCGATCACGCATCGTTTTTCGCGATAACCTTCAGTTGTGGGAATGACTTCCTTCAATCGCTCAGTGAACTAGAGCCTGGCGTGATTTTGCTCGACATGAGAATGCCTGACATGAGCGGTCTCGAGGTGCTTGAGGCGATGGAAGGTGAGACGCGAGCATTTCCGACCCTGATATTTACCTCACATGCGGATATCTCTCTTGCTGTTCAGGCGGTTCGTTCGGGTGCGTTAGACTTCATGGAAAAGAGCACGCCTGCAACGGAGATTATCGAGCGGATCGAAGGAGCGTTTGACACTGCGAGCGAATGGGAGCGGAGGCGCGATGCCGCTGCTCAGGCATCAGCCGCAATTGCGAAACTCACGCCGCGTGAGAAGGAAGTGGCCGAGCTCATGTCGCATGGTTTCTCGAGTAAGCATATTGCCCGGCAACTCGATCTTAGCCCACGAACCGTTGAAGCTAATCGGGCTCGGATTCTCAAGCGTCTAAAGGTCGCAAGCTCGGCCGAAGCGATACGAATTTTTCTGGTCGCCGAATTAGCTGATATTTGATAGGAAACGCTAATCGGTTCATTCGTAAGGGGAATGCGCGAAGAGGATTGAGGGATCTGCAGCGTCCGATGTCGCTCTTCTTCGTGGTGATTGGGGCATGGAGCGCTGCAGCAAGGTGTCGCTTGTTTGAGCGTTTCGCCTGCTTGAAGGGGCAGTAAAAGTATGCCAGCGTCTACACAGCGTCGCCTTGGCGTCGAGCGGAGCGAGGAGGGGCTTGAGCTGTCGCTCGATGAGATTGTTCGGCACGCGTTTCAACGCTTCCGGCCAGATGCCATAGTGGTAACGCGGCCCGACGACACGGGAGAACAGCGGGCCGTCAGCTATTTTCACTGCATCGATCAAGCAAACGCGGCCACGCAATTGGCCGATCACGCTGCGTCGGTCGCCGAAATTGCTGCACGAAGCGACCAGTCAATAAGGGGCCGGGTCGAGGCTGGTGCCGCACGATCCGGGTTACCAGAGCGGCCCCTTAATGATGTAAATCCGCCATTCTATATGGCTATGCCGATCAAGAGCGCCTCAACAGGTATACTGGGCGTCTTTTGCGTCCTTTCCAGTAAGCGGCAGCGTTGGTCGCAACAGCGGCTTGACGAACTCGAATTCTTTGTGCGTGCCTGTTCAAACTGCATTGATTTGAACAATATTATAGATAAATCAGAAAAAATCACCGATGACAATCCCGATATTTATCGTAAGCTTATAATAGCAGAGAGAAAATTTAATGATTTAGCCCGCAATGTGCCTGGCGCGATATTCGAATATATTATGCGCCCTGGTGTGCCAGATAGAATCGAGTTCATGTCTCCGGGTTGTTTTGACATTTGGGGATATACGTCGGAGGAAATCGAATTTGATCCGACGTTGCTCTGGCAAGCCGTCTTTGACGAGGACCTGCCGGATATGCAGGCCTCCGTCCAGCGTTCCGCCGAGGAGCTTACACGTTGGCAGCATCGCTGGCGCATCCGCACGAAATCTGGGTTGATCAAGTGGCTGCAGTCCTATGGCACGCCATTCCGGCTGGATGACGGGGGAACCTGTTGGAACACCCTGATCCTTGATGTCAGCGTGGAGCAGAATGCGCAGCTCGCCCTCGCGGAAAACACCCGGCTTATACACGAGGCGCAGAAAATTCATTCGATCGGGCGGGTTGCGGGTGGGGTCGCCCATGACTTTAATAACATCCTAGCGGTCATTAGCGGCAATGCCGAAAGCATAGATACCGACAAGCTCTCGCGAGAGGATCGCGAAGCAGTGAAAGAGATTGTTTTAGCATCTAATCGGGGCGCTGAATTGACAAAGCAGCTGCTCGGCTTCGCGCGGCGTTCCGAACTGAAGCCGAAAGCTCTCAATCTCAGCAGCGTGATATCAAGTATCGGGAGTATGCTTCGGCGTGTCTTGCCGGCGAATATTTCGTTAGAAACGGCGCTCACGGCCGGCCTATGGACCGCTAATATTGATCGTGGCTTACTCGAAAACGCGCTACTTAATCTCGTCATCAATGCGCGCGACGCTATGCCGGAAGGAGGGGCGCTCACCATTGAAACTGCAAACGTTCGCATTTCAGATGACTATGTTGAAGCGCGCCAGGAGGAGATACCTCCGGGTCGCTACGTTATGGTGGCTGTGACCGACACCGGCACCGGGATCGCAGAGGAACTGCTTCCACAGCTGTTCGAGCCTTTTGTAACGACCAAGGGTCCTAATGAGGGCACCGGGCTCGGCCTAGCGATGGTCGACGGCTTCGTGCGACAATCTGGAGGCGCCGCACGCATCTATTCCGAACTGGGCCATGGGACTTCGGTGAAGCTCTATTTCCCCGCCACATCCGATATGCCGCATGAAGAGTCGCAGTCGAATCGGAAAGCTTCCGGATCGGCCAGTGCGGCCGTCCGTATTCTCCTCGTTGAAGACCAAGAAGCGGTCCGCCGGATCGTCGAGAAAATGCTCAGTTCGGCGGGATACACTGTCGTCGCTGTCGGTCGCGCCGATGAAGCTTGGGACGTTTTTGAGAAGGCTCCTAGCGAGTTCGACGTCGTCGTCACCGACATCGTAATGCCTGGCAAGCTCCAAGGTCCTCAACTTGTTAAGGCTATACGCGCGATCCGAAGAGACATCCCGGCTCTGTTCATGTCGGGATATCCGCACGAGGCAAATGTGCATGGCAACGGGGTGCGCGACACCGACATTTCGCTCATGAAACCGATCAGGCGCGGCGAACTGCTGACCGCTGTTGATCGCCTTGTGCGTTTGATCTGAAGGGCAGGCATGGATGAGCCCGTCGAACTCGAACTCTTACGGTTCGCCTGTCAAGCGAACCGTAGCGGTGCATGGCGCTTCGAAATTTCCGAGGACCGAGTCACCTGGACTCCGGTGCTTTATGAACTTTTCGGGTTGGACGAGGGCCAAGAGATCAATTTCGATCTCGCAATGTCCTTTTTTGCGTCAGAAAGTCGCAAGCGATTGGTTGCATCCGTCGAAGAATGTGTTCGCACTGGGAAAAGCTACAATGAGGTGCTCGCGGTCCGGGACACGACTGGCAAGCCCTTCTGGGCAAGGGCGCTGGGATTTCCCGAAACGGGTGCGGACGGCACGATCGTAGCGTTGCGCGGCGCGTTCCAGGATATTTCGGAGGAGCGTGAAGCCACAACGGCGCTGAAAGACGCGGAAAGCAACCTTGCCTCGGTTCTCGAACTGATGCCGGACGGCTTCTTCGTGGTCAACGAGGACTGGGAATTCACCTTTCTCAATTCTGCCTCCGAAGCGATGCTTCAGCGCGTCCCTCGCGATCTGATTGGGCAGAACCTCTGGAAGGAATTTCCCGAAGCGCGTGGATCACAGTTCGAGGAAGTCTATCGCCGCACCATGGATACCGGTGTTTCGGAGCTGTTCACCGAATATTTTGGGCCGCTCAAGACATGGTTTCGGGTCGCGACCCACCGAACGCTTAACGGAATGGCCGCTCACTTTCGCGACGTCACTGAGGAATTCGCGCAGCGGGAAAAAGAACAGAAGACCGAGAGACTGGCCTTGCTCGGCCAGCTGGCGGGCGGAGTGAGTCATGATTTCAACAATCTCATGTCCGTAATACTTGGCAATCTCGAAATGCTGCCCCTAGTCCAAGATGAGGGCGAACGCGCTACCCTGATAGAAGAAGCGGTTGAAGCTATCGAGCGTGGGCGCACACTTAACGAGAGTCTTCTGGCTTTCGCCGGGCGTTCGAGCCTTGAGCCTACGAAGGCGAATCTTTCGGCCTTCCTCGACCGAATCAGGCCGATGATCGAGCGAACGCTTCCCTCGCGGATCGCCCTAAGGTTCCGCGTTGATGACAATGTGCCATCTGTCGAGCTGGACGAAGCGATGGCCGAAAGCTGTCTTTTGAACCTCGTGCTCAACGCGCGTGATGCTATCGCGGGAACGGGAGTGATCGAGATCTCGCTCTCGAAAGTTGCCCGGGGCGGCAAAGATTGGGCACGGGTTGCGGTATCTGACACCGGCTGCGGGATTCCTGAAGATCTCCGTGAGCGGATTTTTGAGCCATTTTTCACCACCAAGAGCAAGGCCCTGGGCTCGGGGCTCGGCCTTGCCCGGGTAAAAGGTTTCGTCGAACAGGTCGGCGGGCTCGTGACAATGCAAAGCGAGACGGACCGCGGGTCGGTTTTTGCGATGCACTTTCCCGTCGAGACGTCTGTCGAGACAGGGACGGGAGACAGGCCCGGGGCGCTGAAAGGCGCTCCTATCGCGCTTGTCGTCGACGACGATCCGGCGGTGGCGAAAGTGACAGCTAGAATGTTCACATCCCTCGGACTCTTCACACTGACCGCCTGCGATCCGGAGCACGCAAGGGTCACGCTCAAGGAGCGCGATGATATCGCGGTGCTCATAACCGACGTGATTATGCCAAGGCTCAGCGGGGTCGAATTGGCGAGGGAGGCGAGGCGCTTAAACCCCGCGATCGAAGTCGTCTTCATATCGGGTTATCCGGAAGAGGACCTTATGGTCGACGGGGTCGGCCGCTCTGTGTATTTGCAAAAGCCGGCGAGACGGTGGGAGGCCGAGGCGATCGTGAAGGACTTCGGCCTGAGTCATTAGGGTGCGCATTCTCCGCGCGCGACACAAGTGATCTTCGAGAAATCGACTTCGCGGTAGCTGCGATGGTATGTCTTGCGGCGATTGGGTGTCGGAGCCTTCGATCATCCCACGTCCCTGGGGGAAAAGCGTTCAGAGCTCGACTAAGAGGAATGCGACGACGCTGATGTGAGGGGCTGTAGTCTCGTTTCAGGGCGGTGAAGCCATGCGACAGTAGCGCACCTCAAGCCCAAACAACTCCTGGCATCGACCCGGTTAATCAAGGTTAGCGTATTTCTACGCATTCACCTTACGCTATAATCTTCTTACCGCTTAACAATAATGAACGCGAGGTTAGGAGCTCGTCGGTCAATCTAGGAATAAACGCTTTCGTATCGCCGAAAAATCACAAAATTGCCAAATCACTTAATAGATTTTTCGGATGAAGTAATATATCATCGGAAGAGGTCGTGATGAAGTATGAGAGCTTAGATGATCTTACTGCAGCGATTCAATCTGCGAATGCAGTTAAAATTGATGTAACAATATTAAGTGAAGATCAATGCAAGGCTCGTAAGGCCGAATCGCCATGTGAGGGCGATAGGTCCATAGATGAAATTGCAAAAAAGATTTATCGTGCTCGACGAAAAAGGGACGTGATTTTTGAAGATTACTCGATTTTTGGGGAGCCAGCATGGGACATATTGCTAGACTTATTTGTCAATAATTCGGTCGGTCGAAGTGTCTCAGTTAAGAGCGCCTCGCTTGGATCGGCAGCTCCAGACACGACTGCACTGCGTTGGTTGAGGGTCTTGGAGCGATCCGGGTTGATTCATTTTACTCAGGATCAGTCAGATGGAAGGCGTAAACTGATTAGCCTGACCCAAGAGGGTGACCAACAAATGCGCCGTTACCTGCTGGCTGTCGCGAGCTGACTCCGTTACGTAGCGCCGGCACTCACTGTGGTAGCCAGAAGATGACCGTTGCTGCGATGCAGATGGCAGATATGAACGCCTCGGCGCAGCGGTCGGAACGAGTGTGGATGCGCCGCCAGTCCTTAAGTTTGCCGAAGATATTCTCGATTTTGCTACGATTGCTGTAGAGGGCCATGTCGTGCGGCAGGGGCGCTTTTCGGTTCTCCATGGATGAGAGTCAGGCGGTGATTGCGCGCTCGGCAAAGGTGTGAACTGACCAGTCGGCATCATAGCTGCGGTCGGCGAGCAACGCCGTGGCATTGGTGCAGGCATCCATCATCAACGCCGCTCCTTTTGTAGTCGCTCATCTGCCCTTTGCTGTGCAGCATGATCAATTATCGTCCCTTGCCATCGCAGAGTGCGTGGGGCTAAAGGTTCAAGCTGCCCTCGGTGCACCCGATACGTTTGATTAGGTGCCCTTTTTTCAGGCTTGCCTCCCCGTGCGCCTTGAGATGAGTGGTCTCGAGCATCAGCCGGTTGGGCTTCCACCCTTGTCGGCGAGGTTCGTGAATATCCATTTTCACACGCCTAGGCGGCTCCAGCGGATAAACATATTGTAGACCGTTTTGTGCGGGCCACAACCTGCCGGTGCATCGCGCCAGCGCAAGCCGTTCCTGATCATGAAAATGATGTCGCTAACGACCCGCCGATCATTCATATGCGGGATGCCGTAAAATAGAGGAACATCGGGCTAAACCCGCCCCATCTGCGCCTCGCTCAACAACCACGGCTCGGACATCGGTAGCACACCTCCTCGGTGCCGTTATTGAAGCGGGAGGCATGAGGAGCACTGTCAAGCCATCGCCGCCAGCGCAACGATTTCATGGGGCCTGATCCTACTTAGAAGCGATCCATCGCTATGTGGCGAAAAGCCGAATGGTGATTTCGTGATGCTCGGATATTCATCTATCAGCGATTAGAGCCCGGCATAGTGCCCACCGCTTGCTAACCTTGGACCGCCCGGGTCTGGAATCTTACGCCTTGATGAGGTCGGTGAGCTGATCTTTCCGTCCAAAATGCGTAAATCCACCTAAGCGGGGTCATACTGTTTTGACCGAGGTCTATCTTTCATAGTGACCGAATGACGCGGTCCTTTCCCGGTATCGCCTTGTTCGCCATGGCTTTCCTGCCTGTCGCAGGAGCCGGGGCGGAGCCGGGAGATGCGCGGCGAAGCGAAGCGGGCGGGAATTCCAAACCCCCGCCGGCAAGTGCGACCGCCTCTGCCCGGGTTCTTCCGGGCGAGCGGCTGAACTGGTCCTCGGCCCCGCCCGGAAGGCCCTATACGCATGAGACTTCGGGTCGCGCCGATGTGTCTCATTCCAGAGTTGCGCGCCGGCCCACCGGGGCGGCGAGGGAAGGGAGGTGACATTCTATGTCGATTTCGCATGATGGCCTGAACAACGCGCCGTTTGTCGAGGGGGGCGTTGGCGACAATGACGAACTCGACGAAGCGTTTGATTCGCATGACGAAACATCGGTCCAGCAGGCTGCGGCGAGCCCCGATCGCCGTGCGGACCGGCGCGTGGTGTCCGCCTTCCGCCCCGGCTGCGTGCTCGCCGAGGGTCGCATGCTGCTCGGCATCATCCGCAACCTGTCGGCGGGCGGGGTGATGATTGAGCTCGACGAGCCTCTCGAGCCGGGCACGCGGGTGCGCTATTTCTGGGACGAGACCAACGTCATCGACGCCGTCGTCGCGTGGAGCGAAGGCCGCCGCCACGGGCTCGACAATGCCGAGGCCGCGCGCCCCTTCGACAATCCCTTCCCCTACCGCTCGGTCCGCGTCCCCTGCGCCATGCGCGCCGAGATCTGGGCGCAGGGCAACCGCCACTTCGCCACGCTCGAGAACCTGTCGCTGGGCGGCATGCGGGTGAGCGGCTTTCGCGCCCCGCGCGGCGCGCTGCTCACCGTGCGGCTCGGCGCGGTCGAGCTGGCGGGGGCGAGCGTGCGCTGGTCGCGCGACGGCGAGACCGGCATCCGCTTCGCCAAGCCGCTCACCCGCGACGAGCTTTCACGCATCCTTAGCGGCATGGGCGCTGGCGATAGGGAGGAATCGGAGGTCAACGCGGACGACATAGGCTAGCCGCCGTTATCCTCGTTCCCTGACTCGAAGTCGAGCGATCACCGCACAACGTCTCATTTCCTTGATCCTGCGCCGCGCACTACGAGGCGTATTCAGGAAACCCGTCCTACAGGAACCCGGACACGAGCCTCGCAGCGGGGCGCAGGGCCGGTCAGAAGTCGCTCCAGTCCTCCTCGATGCCGGGTGCATCTGCTGTCACCTGAAGTGCAAGATTGCCTAAAGCGCGTGGTGTCGGCCGCCGTCGCTGGACGTGATGCTTCACTGTTGTCACGCGACGCGCCTCCGTTGCATCGAGATCGACTCCGGCGGGTGATGGATCGACTTCGAAGGCATTGACAGTTGAGTGGAGCTTGTCGGCCTCATGCGCGAGCGAGCTTGCGGCAGCGGTGCATTCCTCGGCCATGGCGGCATTCTGTTGGGTCGATTGGTCCAGCTCGCCCACCGCCGTATCAATCTGCGAGAGGCTCTCGGCCTGCTCTTCTGTCGAGCTGGCGATCGCTTCGATTGAACCGGTCAGTTCAGATACGGCCTCTGCAATGAGGTCAAAAGCCTTTCCGGTGCGCTCGACCAGAGCGACTCCAGAAGAGACCTGCGTGCTAGTGCCGGTGATCAGGGACTTGACCTCCTCAGCCGCCGATGAGCAGCGCTGGGCCAGTGCGCGCACCTCGCTTGCGACAACCGCGAAGCCCTTGCCGCTCTCTCCGGCGCGTGCCGCTTCGACCCCGGCATTCAAGGCAAGTAGGTTGGTTTGAAAGGCAATCGCATCGATAACCCCGATAATATTGGTGATTTCCTCGCTTGATTGCTCAATCTGTCCCATCGCCTCGCCTGCTTCCGCGACGATCTTTGCACCTTCGGCAGCCCTAGCGTTTGTTTCTCTGATGGTTCCGCGCGCTTTGCTTGCAGTCTTGCGAGTCTCGCGCACCCGTGTGGCGACCTGCGTAACGGCCGCAGCCGTCTCCTCCAGATTGGCTGCTTGCTGTTCGGTTCTGCGTGCCAGGTCATCTGAAGCCGTCTGGATCTCGCTTGATCCGGTCGTGATCGTGCCGACACCGTCGATTACGGCGGCGACCGTCTTATGGAGCGCGGCAACGGTTGAATTGAAATCCTTCGCGACCTTGGCGTATTCTGAAGGTAGATTGACCGGATCGATGTTGAGCTTGCCGGTCGCCATCTTCGACAAGGCTTCCCCAAGGACTTCGTTGAGCGAGCTGACCTTGTTGTTGATGTCCAAGAAATAGGAAGACAGCGCGATGTCCACGTCCAGTAGCGAGACCTTCACAAGTGCTGCAACTCGGCGGGCCTCGGCGCGCTTCCAAGGCAAAAGAGACTTCCAACCTGGCGCAATCATCTGTGTGACCAGATCATCGAGAATGCGCGCATAGCTTCCGACATACCATTTTGGCTCGAGGCCAATGCGTGCATGAACGCTGCCGATATGATCGGATCGCTTCAGGAACGTGTCATCAAGCCCGTCGGTAAAAGCGCTTTGCCAATGACGCGCCTGAGCCTTGCGGGCTCGCTCCATCGAGCCGGGATCGGTGAACTTGGCTGCGAGATCGCCGCGTCCGGCTACCTCCCGATAGAACCCATCAAGCGCACCTTCCATGGCGCGCGCGATACTGCGACTGACGCTTTGATATACCGGATCCTTGGCTTTTAGTCCATAATAATCAAGACGTTCGGTTAGTTCTGACGTATTCATTGGATGATGCTCCAGTGGCCTCAATGTGCCGGATCTGGTGCAACGCCCCTGCGCTGGAAAGAATCATCGTTACCCTTACGAACTCGAAGTCCGCAGGCCATTCTGGCATCTGCAGACATTCTGTTTATTCAGTACCTAAAACTTCCGTCCTTTGCGGTTAGGGCTGCACGATCCAATCAGAAAAGTAGCATCCTGAGCCTAAGCCAAAGCCCTCGTTGCCATCCGGGGAATCCCAGATTCAATATTCATCGAGGATCGCCCGCTCCTAGCGCAGCGCTGGTGGTTTGAGCCAAGCACGGTGCCCGCATTCTTCGTCGCGCTATAGATTTCGATGGAGCGGCTACGAATTGGTCAGGCGATACTGAGCGAGGCCCTCGCGTTCGCTGGATGCAAAAACGCCACCTCGCAGGTAAAGATCGAACGTCTTGAGTGGGATAGGTGCATGGAAGAAATATCCCTGCGCGTAATCGCAGTTCATACTCATCAACCAAGAGAGGTGTCGCTCATTCTCCACGCCTTCTGCAATCGTATTGATGCCGAGCCCTTTCGCCAGCTTAAGGACGGCACCTGGGATCGTTTCTCCGGCGTCCTTTGGCTGGATGCAAGCGATCAGGGATTTGTCGACCTTGACATAGTCTGCCGGCAAGCACGTCAGATGTGTAAGGGAGGCATGACCGACACCGAAGTTGTCGAGCATGATCCTGAACCCGAGATCGCTCAGTCGGCGGATATTGTTCTCAACGGTCTCGGCGCCGCGTTCGAACAGCGCAGTTTCCAGTATTTCGAGCGCAAACATGTCTGCACGAAGCTCATGCTTCTCGACAGCCGCTATGATCCGCTCGCAGAACTTCGAGCTTCTCAGGTCTGCTGCTGAGAGGTTCAGCGTCACCACCGGATAGTCGATCCCGTCGTGGTGCCATTGCTTCACCATGCCGAACACCTGACTGAAGACCGCGTGTTCCAGGCGAGGAGCGAGCTGGAATTCATCTATTACATCGATGAACTCACCTGCTGCGAGCGGCCCTGGTGTGCCATCGTCCCAACGAACAAGGCTTTCCGCGAACGTCACCGCGCCGGTCTCGAGCAATAGAATGGGCTGAAGATAGACCTTGATCTGGTCTTCATCGAATGCGCGCTCGAGTTCCTCGGCCATAGCATGCTTGCGCGACACTTCTTCCTGCATGGCAGGATCGTAGAAGCGGTAGCATCCCTTGCCGGCACGCTTGGCTTCGCCCAGCGCCAGGTCGGCGCACTTCATGAGCTCGTCTGACGAACCTTCATTGTCGGGAAAGATAGTGATGCCGATGCTTGTGCCCACCGAGACTTCGCCCTCGCGCAGCATGATCGGTCGACAGACAGCGTCGATGATGCGCTCTGCAGTGGCGGAAGCCTGTCCCGGACAGTCCAGTTTTCTCAGGATCACGGCGAACTCGTCTCCGCCTAAGCGCGCCACGGTTTCACACTCGCGCAGCAACGCAGCTACCCTTTTGCCAACCTCGACGAGCACCCGATCGCCTGCAGGGTGCCCATATTTGTCATTGACGTTCTTGAAGCGGTCGAGATCAAGCATCATTACGGCAGCGCACCGATCGGCCCCGGTCTGGGCATCGATAAGGTGTGGCAGCCGCTCGTCGAACCCTGGTCGGTTGGGAAGCCTGATCAAGGTATCGCTGACTGCCATTTCGGCCATGACCGGGTTTTTTCTCGCTCAGCTGCCGGTTGGTCTCCAACAGCCGTTCAATGAGTGGTCGGAAGATGAACAAGGCTTCGAGAATTAGGCCATAAACTCATAAACGGCCTTAAGGTTTGATGCCCTTCGTGATTCACGCTCCTGATTGCATGGGAGCTTTGGATGACGCGGCGGCGGTACGAACTGACAGATTAGGAAAGGTCGATTAACGAGCCACCTGCTGCCGAACAAGCCGCGGGGTGTTCCCCGGGTTGATGACCCGCGCGTGCTGAACAGCATTCTCTGGCGGTTCCGCACTGGCTCACCGTGGCCCGAGATTCCCGAGCGCTATGGCCCTTCGACGACCTGCTACAACCGGTGCGTCCGCTGGCGCAAGGCCGGGGTGTGGGACCGGCTGCTCGCTGCGGTTTCCGCTGCCTTCGAAGGCGAGAGCGTGATGATCGACTCCACCTGTGTCCGCGTCCACCAGCACGGTGCGACGGGTAAAAAGGGGGATCTGAAGATCGCGGCATGGGACGTTCCCGAGGCGGCTTCACGAGCAAGATCCATGCCCTCGTTGATGCTGACGGTCGTCCCTTTGCCCTGCGACTGACTGGCGGGCAGGTCCACGATAGTTAGGAAGCCGAGGCGCTTCTGGAGGCGATGCCGGAGGGAGCGACCCTCCTCGGTGCAAGGAATATGACAGCAACGCCATCCGTGAAACTGCCGGTGCCAAGAACGCCTAGGCCAACATCCCATTGCGGTCCAACCGCAAGCGACGGTTCGCCTTCTCAGGCTGGCTCTACCGGCAGCGCAATCTCGTCGAACGCTTCTTCAACCGTATCAAACACTTCTGGGGTATCGCCACGCGCTACGATAAGTGCCCCGAAAACTACCTCGCCGCCGTCAAACTCATCTGCACCCGTATCCAATGCGCCGCGTAATGAGTCTACGGGCTAGTCTCTTCGTCGCCTTGTCGCAGCATTCGCTCGCGCCGGGGATTTCCGTCTCGGATCACTCCGAATGACTTTCATCAACAAACCTCCCGCGCCTCGCCGGTTCGCCCTGCGTCCCAATGGTGAAGGACAGGGCAAGCCTAACGCGATTTTAAGCCCTCCCGGTCAATTGCAGTTCGCACCACAAGAGCGACGGACCGATGAACGCACCTTTCGAAGCAACAAGTGCAATCGCCCCAGAAGCGGCGCGAGAGCCTACGCCCGACCATCAGGTCGCGGTCATCGGCCTCGGCTATATCGGCCTGCCAACCGCAGCGGTGTTGGCTAGCCACGGCTGGAGCGTGTGTGGGGTCGACGTTTCCGAAAGGGTCGTGGAAACGGTCAACGCAGGCGGTGTCCACATCGAGGAGCGCGATCTCGACGGCCTCGTGCGCCGCGCGGCCAGGGCGCAGCTGCTTGTCGCTTCAACCGAAGTGCCGACCGCCCACTTCTACATGATCGCAGTCCCGACCCCGCTCGGCCCCGACAACGCACCCGACATCTCCTGTGTTGAGGCGGCAGCCCGCGCGATCGCGCCTCGCCTCCTGCCGGGTGCCTGCATCATCTTGGAGAGCACCTCGCCGGTCGGCACGACAGAGCGCGTGGCCGACATCATCGCCAAGGCCCGCCCCGATCTGGCCGTGCCGCGCTTCGGCGACAAGGATGGCGGCGACATCGCGCTTGCCTATTGCCCGGAGCGCGTCCTGCCGGGAAAGATCGTGACCGAGCTGGTCTATAACGACCGGGTTATCGGCGGGATCACAACGTCCTGTGCAGCGCGGGCGGCGGCGCTCTATCACAGCTTCGTCAAGGGCGACTGCCTCTTGACCAATGCCCGCATCGCGGAGACGGTCAAGCTGGTCGAGAACAGCTTTCGCGACGTCAACATTGCTTTCGCCAACGAACTCTCGATGATCGCCGATGCGATGGAGATCGACGTGTGGGAGGTGATCCGCCTCGCCAATCGGCATCCGCGCGTGCACATCCTCCAGCCCGGCCCCGGCGTCGGCGGGCACTGCATCGCGGTCGACCCGTGGTTCCTCGTCGCCGCCGCGCCGGACACTGCCCGCATGGTGCGCACCGCGCGAGAGGTCAACGACAACAAGGTCGTGCATAGCGAGAACCGCATCCGTGCCATGCTCGAGGCCGCGCCGGGCGGCAAGGTCGCCCTGTTGGGCCTGGCCTTCAAGCCCGACATCGACGATTTCCGCGAAAGCCCCGCCCTGAAAATCGCCGCGACCCTCGCACGCGACGAGGGGGACCGGATCCTCGTCGTCGAACCCTTCACCAACGACCTTCCGGAAGAGCTCACTGGGACGGGCGCGCAACTTGCCACACTTGACGAAGCAATCAGGGAAGCGGAAATCGTCGTCGTGCTCGTCGACCACACTGCATTCAAGCACCTCTCGACCGCAGACCTTGCCGGGCGGATGGTGCTCGACACCAGGGGGATGCTCGCGCGATGAGCGCGCAAGGCGTTCGCCCCCGCATTCTGGTGACCTTCGGGACGCGGCCGGAGGCGATCAAGATGGCCCCTGTGGTCAATGCGCTGCGGGAATGCGGGCGCTTCGACGTGCGGGTGGTTGTCACGGCGCAGCACCGCGAGATGCTTGACTCGGTGCTGGAGGTCTTCGGGATCGTACCTGATCTCGATCTCGACATCATGCAGCAGGGGCAGACCCTTGACGAACTGGCCGCGCGGATCGTGACCCGCTTCGGCGCGGCGCTCGATGCCGAACGGCCCGACCGCGTGCTTGTCCACGGCGACACTCTGACGACGATGATGGCGACGCTCGCGTGCTATTTCCGCCGCATCCCCGTCGGCCATGTCGAAGCGGGCCTGCGGAGCGGGGACATTTACGCGCCGTGGCCCGAAGAGGTGAATCGCAAGGTCACTGGCGCCGTTGCTGATCTGCATTTCGCACCGACGCAAGCTGCTGCTGCCGCGCTTCTTGCAGAGAATGTTCCGCAAGAAGCTATACATGTAACGGGCAACACTGTGATTGATGCGCTTCTGGCAGCGCGGGCCAGGCTACGGGCCAATCCGGAACTTGCTCCTGAGATCCGATCGCTCTCCGGCCGCTTTGCTGGCCGGAAAATCATCGCCGTCACGGCACATAGGCGAGAAAATTTTGGCTATGGTATGCGCGAAATCGCAGCTGCGTTACGCTCCCTATCGGCGCGCGAGGATGTGGGGATCATCTACCCGCTCCATCCCAATCCCAACGTGGGAGATGTCATGAAGTCGGCGCTTTATGGCATAGAGAATATCGCGCTCATCGACCCGCTCGATTACCTCAGCTTTGTCGCGATGATTGAAGCGAGCGACATCGTGCTGACCGACTCTGGAGGTGTGCAGGAAGAGGCGCCCAGCCTTGGCAAACCGGTTCTCGTATTGCGCGATACAACCGAGAGGCCGGAAGGCATTGCGGCAGGGACGGCAAAACTGGTGGGCGCGCACAGCGACAGGATAGTCGCCGAAACCACCAATTTGATCGAGGATCGCTCCGCTTGGGAGCAGATGGCCAAAGCTTGCAATCCGTATGGGGATGGAACGGCAAGCCGCCGTATCGCGAGGATTATCGGGCAGACTTGTCGGCAGTAATGTCCGCAGAGCCAATTTGGGCTGTGCCCAGGGCATCCTGCGAAGTGGAGATAAACCAGCGCCGTAAAATAGTAATCAATGACCTGTTCCCCTGAAATGTGACCCTTTGCCGGTAGAGTCCGACGCCAAGTGCCTTGCTACCCAACCTTGGACCGCTCGGGTCTGGATTTTTCCGCCTTGCTCAGGTTCGCTGGGCTGGTTTCACCGGCTGAGGTTGCCAGCATGATCGGTGGGATATTTCCGATCGTGCTATGCAGCCGCTCTTCGTTACAGTGTCTACGCCAGGTCTCCAGCTTTTCGGAAGCATCTTGCAAGTTCAGGGACCAGTGCGCATTCAGGCACTTTAGGTTCACGTGCCAACCGTCGCGGCGAAGGATGTAATAGACCCTCCGGTAGCCGTAGCGGACGTGCGTCTCGCAGATCTCCCTGATGCGCTTCTTCAGAAAGGCCGGATCGGTGCGGCGGGACTGGTAGTGATAGGTCGAACGATCGAACTGCAAAGCCGAACATACCCTGCGGATCGTCACCTGCCAGTCCTGCCGAACCGCGTCGATAATCTCGCGCTTGCAATCCGGCCTCAGAGCTTTGTCTACGCTTCGCCGTCTTCGACTCCGTTTGATGACATCCTGCAGCATCTCTCGATCGAGCGTCCGGCGACATCTTCTTGACTCGGCTGTTCTCGTCCTCCAGCTCCCGCAGCCGCCGCATCTCGGACGGCAGCTCCGCGTATTTCTTCTTCCAGTTGAAGTAGGTTGCCTGGCTGATACCCGCCTTGTGGCAGATCTCAGCGACCGGAGTTCGTTCCTCGCCCTGCTTGATGACGAACGCCTTTTGAGCGTCCGTGAACTTCGATGTCTTCACGCCAAACCTCCTCGCCCAGCCAAGGAAATCTACGGCTGAAAACTCTACCGGCAAATGGTCCAGTTTTCAGGTGGGAGATTAACGAATCTGGGTGGCCATGCTTTCGTGGGATGTTATGGTTAGCCGATGAATGTCTCCGGCTTGATCTATCCCGTGATCCTCTGCGGCGGAGGCGGCACGCGCCTATGGCCAGCCAGTAAACACGTCCGTCCCAAGCCTTTCCTGCCTCTTCTCGGAGAGGAAACCCTATTCGAAGCCGCGCAGAAGCGTGTCGTGGGAGATAGGCGCTTCGCCGCCCCGATGATCGTTGCGGGTGCGACCCATCGGGAATTGATCGCAAGCCAGGCGTGCGCCGTGCAGCGGCTCGTGATCGAGCCTGTCGCGAAGAACACTGCCCCCGCCATCGCCCTCGCCGCCGCCCTGCTGCAGCCTGAGGACGTGATGCTTGTCTGTCCGAGCGACCACCACATTTCCGATGACGGTGCTTTTCGCGAAGCCGCTGCGACTGCGGCAAATCTAGCCCATCAGGACTGGCTGGTCTCCTTCGGCATCGCCGCCACCTATCCCGAAACAGGCTACGGCTACATTCAACGAGGCGAGCCGCTCGAGGGCGGTTTCCGAATAGCTCGCTTCGTCGAAAAGCCCGATTTGGCAACGGCACAAGCCTATGTCGAAACCGGCGAATACTGCTGGAACGGGGGTATTTTTGCGTTTCGGGCTGGATTCCTGCTCGACGAACTGGCGCGGCATAGGCCGCAGATGCACGATCTCGTGCGTCAGGCAGTCGAACGGGGCGAGGAAGAAGGCAGGGGTTTTCGCCCCGATCATGAAAGCTTCGCGGCCATAGACGGCGAGTCGATCGACTACGCGCTCATGGAGAATACAGATCGCGCAGCGATGGTGCGTGCCGACATGGGCTGGTCCGACATCGGCAATTGGGCCGCGCTGTCCGATGCGCTCGCGGCACAGCCAAAGTTCTGCGATTCGGACGGCAATGTTGTGCGTGGACATGCCGATTTCGACAGCTGCCGCAGGGTTCTGGCGATGTCCGACGGGCCGAGGATTTCCGCCGTCGGGCTGGAAGACGTCTGCGTCATAGTGTCGGATGGAGAGGTTCTGGTTACGACACGCGAAGGGGCGCAACGTGTCGGCAAGCTCCCCGGTGCCGTCAACCAGCAGACGCCGACGAGGGGGCCTTGCCGATAATGAATACGGCGGTTCGCCAACTCCAGACCCGGATGGTGGAGAAGGTTTGGGGCCGCAAGCAGTTGCCCGAACCCTTCGCCGCCCCGGCTGGCACGCGCATAGGCGAGATTTGGTTCGAGCCGCCTCCTGAACTGCCAAATCTGCTGATCAAGTACCTGTTTACCTCGGAGAAACTTTCGGTTCAGGTTCATCCGTCCGATGCCGATGCCTTGCCGGACGAGGCTGGTAAGGAGGAATGCTGGCTCGTCCTGGAAGCCGAGCCTGGTGCGCGCCTCGCGATCGGTTTTCGCGACACCCTTGCACCCGAACGAATCGAGGCGGCCGCGCGCGACGGCTCCATCGAGGGCTTGCTCGAATGGCATGACGCGCGGGCCGGCGATATCTTCTACCTGCCAGCGGGCACCGTCCACGCGATCGGACCTGGCTTGGCGCTCGTCGAGGTTCAGCAGGCGAGCGACACCACCTTTCGGCTCTACGACTACGGTCGCCCGCGCGAGCTTCACCTCGACCGGGCCCTCGCGGTGGCTATGGGCAGCCCCTATCCGGCCGAACACCGCGGCACCGTCGCCGAGCGCGGTGTGCGGTTGATTGACGGCCCTTTTTTCCGATTAGATCGAATTGAGGGTAAGCCCTCAGATGAAGTGGCGAGCATCTACGATGGCCCGCTGTTTGCCCTACCCCTCGAAGGCCGGATCCATGGAATAGGTGGAGACGCGAGAGCAGGGCCGGGCGAGTGCCTTTACGCGCCCACTCTCAGCGCCCTCAGTTTCGCTGAAGCCACGGTGAGCTTGCTGGTCCGCCCGACTTGAGCAGTTGAGATTTGCGCACGATAGCTACTTCGGAGTTTCCATTGAAGCGCAAATTCTATTCGCTCGTGGGTCAGCCCGGCCAGAGAATGCCGTGGAAGCATTCCCGGGCCGGGCGCTTCCTTAACCCTCGTGCTTGAGGAGCCTGGGTTCGAGCGTCGACCCGTCGCTCTTCACGATGATCCAGTTGTCTCCCCTTCTCATGAAGACGCGGCCATATCCGTTACGCTTTCTCTTAAGGTCCGGGCGCGGGATTTCGTAGCCGGCTTCTTCAAGTTGACGTGCTTTCCTGATCATCGGATGCTCTTCAAGCCTTAAGAGCTTGCGGGCGTCGTCTTTCACTTTGAAGGGGAAAGACTTTTTTCGCCCGCCTGCAGATTCTCTCGGCAGCCAGCTGATGAGCGAGAGCGCTCGAGTAAAGCCCGGGCGAAGGTGAGTGGGAAGGGCGCCGACCAAATCTACGTATGCGGCCCGATCGCGAAGATCTTCAAAGTCCTTGCCGCTTTGCTCGGTGCAAATGCGGTAGACGTCGACGATGGTGGGTTCGGCTGGGATGCTCATTTGTTTCTCCTTCGTTCCTGATTTGAGCTCTGCAAATGTAGCAGCTGACATCAGGCCTGCAACTAAAAAAGCATGAAAATCAATTGCTTGAGCCGATACGTTTCGTCCGGCCAGGCACTAGTCCTTCCCGCGGCAGAGCGAAGCTTTCAGGCGCGGACAAGGGTGAGCTAAATTTGGGGTTCAGCGATCGTTCGAGCGCACTCGAGATTCGCAGGAATCAAAAAAATGTCGGTGCGATCTAAGTCACGTATATCCAGATTGATCTGCCGGAGACGAAGGTGCATGTCCCACATCGCGTGGGCGGACCACGAGCTGCCAAGGATAGGGCGGCGAGCTCGGGCAAGGCGTTTCGACCGACAGCCTCTAGCGAGACCACCCGTATGACGCGCGACGGGGCGGGCCATGGCCGGCCGAGCGTGTTTGACAACGTTGGTCTGAGCGCGCCTACAAAAGAATCGGGCAGTGCGGTGGGGGCACTTAGCCTGGTTCGAGGGGGTGGGCCTGGCGCATGCTTGACCAGGCACGGACGCTGCAGCTTAATTTCGGGCGTGCAAACCGCCGAAATTGCGCCCGAAGGCCATTGCGCCCGCGAAATTATTTACTGCGCAGCGCCTGATAAAAGAAATATAAATCAAAGTCTATAAATTATTTCCATCTTATACTATATATAGAAAATAAAAAGTCACTATGAAACAGATGAAAAAGTATGCGATTGAGTTGGATATTCAATCATCCTGATCAATATCTATGGCGCGCCTATTTTGCTCGGAGCGCAATTCGCGAAGTGTTTGGGAAACCTGATTGGTGAGCATCGTCTGATATCGGCCCACCAGAAGATGATCGATCAGCTTGAGTGGTGACGCTCCCCCAGACCGTTGGACTTCAATGTCGTTGTATATATCGCCACTGAGGCCTGCTTCCGCTTTCAATATATGGCTTTCCGATTGGGCAAGCCGGCGCTCCCGCCAGAAAAGAACTGCCAATCTCTCGACAAGAGCTTTCTCGGTCCTCGTCACAGGCACATGCTCTTCCATCAAGTCATCTAGAAGGGAGCTAAAGAGTTCTTCGTCTTCAGGAAATGCCACCGCCTTTTGGCTAAGTACGCCATGTCGTGTCGCGTTCCGGCTGCTCACGAGCCGACCTTCGGGTGTTTTGGGGCCCGTGCTGCGTTGCGCATTGCGTCGGTTGGCTTCTTTTTGTCGGTCGCTGGTCATCGTCAGGCTCATAAGGATCGCGATTCGTGATTGCACCCTTCGGCGATCAGAAGTCGCGCCTTGTCCACTGGGATAATCGATTTCCAAACGAACCCAATTCGATGTTCGCCTCGGCTCGTGCTTGCCTGCAACCGGTTGCAAGTTCTGGCTCGAAAAGGAGCCCCGAGCCCCGCGCCTATCAGTATCAAGGCGCGCCTCGAACCTGCCCCTTGCTCTGGCACCCGCAGCGCGCCAGAGAGGCGTTCAAAGGGAGAATGCCAAATGAGCCAGTTGTCGGGGCCGCTCGCCGGCCTTAAAGTTATCGAATTCAGCGGGATCGGACCGGGGCCGCACGTCGCCATGCTGCTCGCCGACCTCGGTGCCGAGGTGGTGAAGATCGAGCGGCCGGGCAGCGCGGTCTCGAACCCCGTGGTCGAACGCGCCCGCCACCGCGTCGCGGTCGATCTCAAGAGCGACGAGGGCAAGGCTTTCTGCCGCGACGCCGCCGCGCGGGCTGACGTGCTGATCGAGGGCTTCCGCCCCGGCGTGATGGAGCGGCTGAGGCTCGGACCCGAAGAGCTGCTCGCCGCCAATGAGCGCCTCGTCTATGCGCGGATGACCGGCTGGGGGCAGGACGGCCCGCTCGCCCATGCCGCCGGGCACGACATCAATTACATCGCACTGACCGGCGCGCTTTCCGCAGTGGGCAAGCCGGGCGAGCCGCCGATCCCGCCGCAGAACCTCGTCGGCGATTTCGGCGGCGGCTCGATGTATTGCGCTTTCGGCATCGTCGCCGCGCTCTACGAACGCGAGAAGTCGGGCAAGGGGCAGGTGGTCGATGCCGCGATCGTAGATGGGGCGACCAGCCTGATGAGCTTCTTCTTCGGCGTGCGCGGGCGGCCTTTCGTGACGACCGAGCGCGGCAAGGGGATGCTCGGCGGGGCCGCACATTTCTACCGCTGCTTCACCTGCGCCGACGGCAAGGAGATCTCGCTGGGCTCGATCGAACCGCAGTTCTACGCCGAGATGCTCGCCAGGGCGGGCGCTCCGGCGGAGCTTGCCGAAGGCCAGATGGACGTCTCCAGATGGGAGGAGAACGCCGAGAAGCTCGCCGCGCTCTTCAGGACGAAGACCCGCGACGAGTGGTGCGAACTGCTCGAAGGGTCGGACGCCTGTTTCGCCCCCGTGCTCGACATCGATGAGGCGCGCGAGCACCCGCACATGAAGGCGCGCGGCACTTTCGTCGAACATGACGGCGAATGGCACACCGCCCCCGCGCCGCGCTTCAGTCGGACGCCGGGCGCGGTCCGCTCGAGCGCCGAGGACGGCGCGGACGTGGTCGCGCGCTGGAAGGCCGGCAACTGATGGCGGGCAAGTATTTCGACGAGTGGCAGGTGGGGATGCGCATCGAGCACCCGATCCGCCGCACGGTGACCGAGACCGACAACCTCCTGTTCTCGACCATGACTCACAACCCGCAGCCGCTCCACCTCGACGCCGAGGCGGCGAAGGCGAGCGGGTTCGGGCAGATCCTCGTCAATTCGACTTTCACCTTCAGCCTGCTGGTCGGCCTGTCGGTGGGCGAGACGACATTGGGCACGCTGGTCGCCAATCTCGGCTTCACCGATGTCGTGACGCCCAAGCCGGTCTTCATCGGCGACACGCTCCATGCCGTGACCGAGGTCAAGGAGCTGCGCGAGAGCAAGTCGCGGCCCGATGCGGGGATCGTCACCTTCGTCCACGAAATGCTCAACCAGCGCGGAGAGACCGTTTGCCGCTGCGAGCGCACCGCGTTGCTACAGCGCACCCCTTCGGAGAACTGAGCGCGCTCCTATTCCGTGGTGGGGCCACCTTGGCGTTCCGATGGCGGATCGCCGCCCAGCGCCTGCCACAGCAGCACCCGCGCACGCCGCGCCCGCCCGATCGCCGCTGCCGCGCGCTCGCCGCTCGCATCGGCGGCGCGGCGCGCTTCGAGCACGGTGAGGAAATCGGCCAGCCCCGCGCGGTAGCGCGCATCGGCCAGCTGCGCCGCGCGTTCCAGCCTGTCGCGTTCCTCGACCGCCTGCGCGGCTTCGGCCGTGCTCGCCGCGATCAGGCCATAGCCCGTCTCCGCTTCGCCCAGCGCCCGGAAGACCGCGCCGCGGTAGGCCGCGAAGGCGGCGCGCTTGCCCGCAGCGGCGGTGTCGATCTCGGCCTCGATCCGCCCGAAATCGAGCAGCGGCCCGGCCACGCCCGCGGTGAGGTTGCCGACGATCGAATTGCTGTCGAACAGGTCTTCCGGATCGAAGGCGAGCAGGCCGATCACTCCCGACAGCGTGAAGCGCGGGAAGCGCGCGCGCGAGGCGGCGGCGAGGTCGGCATCGCTTGCGGCGAGTGCGGCCGCCGCGGCGAGCACGTCGGGCCGGTTGGCGAGCAGTTCGGACGGCAGCGCCGCCGGGGCCTGCGGCAGGTCGGCGCTGGGTTCGGGCAGGGCGAGCGCGGCGCGGACGCGCGCCGCGTCCACGCCGGTCAGGCTCACCAATTGCCCGACGATCCGCACCTTTTCGCTTTCGAGCGCGGCGAGGCGCGAGCGCGAGGCGCTCGCCTGCGCCTCGGCCCGGACCCGGTCGAAACCGGGAGCCAGCCCCGCTTCCTCGCGCGTTGCGGCGAGCGCGGCGAGGCGCTGCGCCGCCGCCTCGTCGGCCTCGATCGCGGCGCGACGGGCATCGAGCGTGCGCCAGTCGATGACGTTCGCTGCGATCTCGGCGAGGAGCGCGTTGCGCACTGCCGCGGCCTCCGCGCTCGCCGCATCGACCCGCGCGATCGCGGCGCGCTCGGAAGCGCGCAGCTGGCCGAAGATGTCGGGGTCCCAGCTCGCCGAGACATTCGCGCCGTATTGCGTGAGATTGCGCGGAATGAGCCCGCTGGCACCCGCCTCGCCGAACTGGGCGGGGTTGATCCGCTGTTCGCGGATGCTCGCATCGGCGGTGACGTTGGGCAGGCGCTCGGCCCCGGCGCGAGCGGCCCGCCCGCGCGCGGCATCGAGGCGTGCGAGTGCCTCCGCAAGGGTCGGCGCGTTCTCCAGCGCTGTCCCTGCAAGCGCGGCGAACGCCGGGTCTTCGCGCGGGAGCAGGCTCTCAAGCGAGGCGCTTTCGGCGCTTTCGGGCGCGTAGAAGAAGGAGCCAGGCAGCGCGGGCGGCGGGGTCGCGACCTCGGGCGCGGGTTTGAGGCCGCAGGCCGCGAGCGCCAGCGGGAGCGCGAGTGCGAGGATCGCGCGGGGCGAGCGGCACGGTATCATTCCTGCTCGCCCGCGCCGTGTTCGCCCGTCGCCGGGATGAAGGCGTCGACCTGCTGGCCGACCCGGAAGGCATCGCTCTCGCGCGCCTCTGCCGGAAGTGCATAAATCAGTTGGAGCACGCGCACGTCGACCCGCTCGGCGGCGCTGTTGGTGAGCTGGCGCTTGGGGACGACCTGCGGCTCGGCGCGCACGAATTCGGCGCGCACGCGGATTTCCGCCGCCCCGCGCGGGGAGATCATCGCGGGCGCGCCGATCTCGACCCGCGCCGCCTCGTTCTCGTCGATGTCGACGCGGACATGGAGCGGGTCGGTCTGGCCCATCTGGATGAAGGGCACGCTGCTGCCCCCGCCCTGCGTCGCGACGAATTCGCCGGGACGCACGTTGACCGCGAGGATCTCGCCCGCGATCGGCGCGCGCACGGTCAGGCGGTCGAGGTCGGTGCGCACGCTCGCAGCGCGCGCCTCGGCCGCCGCCAGGCGCGCGCGGGCGAGGTTGAGGCGGCTGGTCGCGGCGGCTTCCTCGCCCTCGGCGCGGATCACCTCGGCGCGGCTGACCGCTGCGGGGTCTTCTATCGCCTCGTAAAGCGCGAGCTGTTCGCGCGCGGTCGCCCGCGCGGCGCGCGCCTCGGCGATGGCGGCGCGCGCTTCGCGGATCGCCGCCTCGGCCTCGGCGAGCTGGGCGCGGGCGGCGCGTGGGTCGACCGCGAACAGCACGTCGCCCGCCGCGACCCGGTCGCCCGGCACGACATTCACTCGCGTCACCAGGCCCGACAACGCCGAGCCGATGTCGATGATCTCGCTCGCCGGCTCGACCAGCCCCGTGCCCGCGACGCGCGGCCCCTCGGCCAGTTCGTCCGCCGGCTTGGGCGGCTGTTCGGCGGGCTCGGCCGTGCGGCGGTCGGGCAGGGTCGTGGCGATGTAGGCGACGCCAAGCAGCATCCCGACCAGCGCGAGCAAGGGCAGGACCTGCCGGGAAAAGCTGAGGTTAGCGGGAAGAAGGGCCATGCGATCCTCTGGCGTGAAAGAAAGGGGCGGGGGTGTTCATTCGTCCTCCGGCATCTCGGTCCCGTCATGGGTCACGCGCCCGTCCTCGAGCACGAGGATGCGGTCCGCGAGGTCGAAGATGCGGTTGTCGTGGGTGACGATGATGCAGGCGCGGTCCGGAGCGACGGCGACTTCGCGCAAGAGATCCATCACCCGCCGGCCCGAACGCGCGTCGAGCGCGGCGGTCGGCTCGTCGCACACCACGAGGCGCGGTTCGTGGACCAGCGCGCGGGCGATCGCGACGCGCTGCTGCTGGCCGCCCGAAAGCTGGCTCGGCAGCTTGCCGGCCTGGTCGGCGATGCCCAGTTTCTCGAGCAGGACCATGGCCCGCTCGCGCGCTTCGGCGAGGCCCATGCCGCCCGCGATCAGCGGCACGGCGGCATTCGCGGCGACGTCGATCGAGGGGATGAGGTTGTACTGCTGGAAGATGAAGCCGATGTTCTTCAGCCGGAAATTGACGAGGTCGGTGTCGGACAGGGCATAGATGTCGGTCCCGAACACGCGCACCTCGCCCTCGGTCGGCCACAGGATGCCGCACATGATCGAAATCAGCGTCGTCTTGCCCGACCCGCTTTCGCCCACGACGTAGGTGAGCTCGCCCGAGCGGATGTCGGTGTCGATCCCGTGAAGGACGCGGATGGTGGTCTGCCCGGCCTCGAAATCGCGCACGATCCCGCGCGCGCTGATCGCCGCTTCGCGCGTTTCGGCTGAGGTGGCGGCGGATGCGCTCACCGGAACACCGCCGCCGGTTCGGTCCTGAGCACGCTGCGCAGGCCGACCCAGCCGGTCAGCGCGAGGATCAGCACCACCGCGACAAGGCTGATGAGCGGGATCTGCCAGGGGATGTAGAAGCCCTTGAAGGTCGGATTGCCCGAAAAGCCCCAGATGAAAAGCACCGTGCCGACCACGCCCAGCGCATAGCCGATCGATCCCACCATCGCCGCCTGCGCCGCGACCATCGTCACGATCTTGCCATTGGTCACGCCGATCGCTTTCAGCGCGCCGAACTGCTTGATGTTGTCGCGGATGAAGAGGCTGAAGGTCAGTCCGACGATCGCCACCCCGACGATGAAGCCGAGCGCCACGGTGATCCCGAAATTGAGCGGGATGCCGGTGTTCTCGATGATGAAGTCGATGCCGTTCTGCGCGAATTGCGGCCGGGTGAGCGCTTTCAGCCCGGTCTGCTGCTCGATCCGCGCGGCGACCGCTTCCGCCGTTTCTCCCTCGCTCGCCCCGGCCAGCACGAAGGACAGGCGATTGCGCGTGCCCGGCACGTAATTCAGCGCCCGGCTGTAGGTGGTGTAGAGCGTCACCTGGCTGGTGAAGGAGGGGATCGCATCGGTCACGCCGCGGATCACCGCCCGCTGGTCGTTCAATTCGAGCCGTGCCCCGATCGCATCCTCGCCCGGCGCGAAGAGGTTGAACACGCCGAAATCGTCGATCAGCACCGTGTCCGGCCGGTAGAGGATGCGCTTGTCGCCGACGACCAGCCTTTCGGGCAGGCCGATCAGGGTCGCATCGTCCACCCCGATGATCTCCACCCCTTCGAGGTCGCCCGTGCTCGTGCGGACCGAGGCGGGTGCGCGCAGATGCGGCACGGCCCATTCGACGCCTTCGACCGAGCGCACCTCGTCGAGCGCGGTCGAAGGCATGGCGTAGTTCACCTCGGTCGTCCTGCTGACTGGGTCCATCACCCAGATCTCCGCCTCGGGCGCATTGTAGACCCCGCTCGCCCCGCGCTCGATCAGGTTGACGAAGATCGTCAGCTGCTGGGTGATGAGCAGGGTCGAAAAGGCGATCCCGAACAGCAGGCCATAGAATTTCTGGGCATCGCCGGTCAGCATTCGGATGGCGATCCAGAGCATGGGAGGAACCTTCTGTCCGGTGGTGACTTGTATGGCCGGGCGATTCGGGCCATTATTGAACGGTGTCGTTTAACTGAACGGAGCCGTTCATCTTGTCAACCGCCCCTCGGCCCTCATCAAGGAGAGCCGGTCGCCCGGCCGACCGGGCGAAGCGCGCAGCGATTCTCGAGGCGGCCACCCGCAGTTTCTTCGATCACGGTTTCGCCGCGACTTCGATCGAACAGGTCGCCGCCGATGCGGGCGTCTCCAAGGTCACGGTCTACAACCATTTCGGCGACAAGCGCTCGCTCTTCGCCGCTTCGGTCGACCGCGAATGCGACAAGATGCGCGGCCATTTCTCGATTTCGCAGGCGGGGGAGGGGACGATCCGCGAACGGCTGAGAACGATCGGCGAGGCGATGGTCGCCTTCCTCGCGCGGCCCGAGATGATCCGCTTCGAACACCGCATCGCCGCCGAGACCGAAAGCGATCCCGACCTTGGCCGGGCCTTCCTCGAGGCCGGACCGTGGCGGATGAAGACGGAGTTCGCCGCGTTTCTCGAACACGCCGCCGAGGCTGGCGAACTCCTCATCGCGGACCCGGCGATCGCTGCCGAACAGTTCGTCTCGATGTGCAAGGGCATGGGCGATCTCGACCGCCGTTTCGGCGCGCGCCCGGACCCACAGGAAAGTCTCCAGCGGATCGAGCGCGCGGTCGATGTCTTTCTCGCTGCCTATTCGCCCGAGGAAAGCGCCTCGCTCTGATCGGAAAAACGCAAGCTGGACCGCGTAGATACGCACGGTGCCCCGTGGCACGCATTATCTTGCCATTCATTCGCGCGGACCTACATTGGCGGGGCAGAAAGGAATCCAGACGATGGCCGACCAGAACGATCCCAACCAGCAGCCCCCCGGCGGGCCGAACCCCTGGGTCAAGCAATTGATGATCTGGGGCGGGATCTTCCTCGCCCTGCTTCTGGTCGTGTCGCTGTTCGGCAATGCCGGGCAGCCTTCGGGCACGCAGATCCGCTATTCCGAATTCCGTGAGGCGGTGGTCGAAGGCGAGGTCAAGGAAGTCCAGCTCGGCGACGACATGATCACCGGCACGCTGCGCAACAACGAGACATTCCAGACCGTCCCCGTTCCCAATGACAGCGAGATCACCCGCCTGCTCGAAGAGAACGGCGTCGAATTCTCGGGCAAGCCGCGCGAGGGGCAGAACGTGCTGCTGCTACTGCTGATCCAGTCGCTGCCTTTCATCCTCATTCTCGGCATCGCCTTCTTCGCTCTTCGCCAGATGCAGAAGGGCGGCGGCGGTGGCGCGATGGGATTCGGCAAGTCCAAGGCCAAGATGCTGACAGAACGTTCGGGCCGCGTCACGTTCGACGATGTCGCCGGCATCGACGAGGCGCGCGAGGAACTGCAGGAGATCGTCGAATTCCTGAAGGATCCTCAGCGTTTCTCCAAGCTCGGCGGCCAGATCCCCAAGGGCGCGCTGCTGGTCGGCTCGCCCGGCACGGGCAAGACGCTGCTCGCGCGCGCGATCGCGGGCGAGGCGGGTGTGCCCTTCTTCACCATTTCGGGTTCGGACTTCGTCGAGATGTTCGTCGGCGTCGGCGCGAGCCGCGTGCGCGATATGTTCGAACAGGCCAAGAAGAACGCGCCGTGCATCGTCTTCATCGACGAAATCGACGCGGTCGGCCGTTCGCGCGGCCACGGGCTCGGCAATTCGAACGACGAGCGCGAGCAGACGCTCAACCAGCTGCTCGTCGAAATGGACGGCTTCGAGGCCAACGAAGGCATCATCATCATCGCCGCCACCAACCGTCCCGACGTGCTCGACCCGGCGCTGCTGCGTCCGGGCCGCTTCGACCGCCAGGTCGTGGTCCCGATCCCCGACATCGACGGGCGCGAGAAGATCCTCGGCGTCCACATGAAGAAGGTGCCGCTCGCTCCCGACGTGAACCCGCGCACGATCGCGCGCGGCACGCCGGGCTTCTCGGGCGCGGACCTTGCGAACCTCGTCAACGAGGCGGCCCTGCTCGCTGCGCGCCGCAACAAGCGGCTGGTCGCGATGCAGGAATTCGAGGACGCCAAGGACAAGGTCATGATGGGCGCGGAACGCCGCTCCATGGTGATGACCGACGACGAGAAGAAGATGACCGCCTATCACGAGGCGGGGCACGCGATCGTTTCGGTCCACGAACCGGCTTCCGACCCGATCCACAAGGCGACAATCATCCCGCGCGGTCGCGCGCTGGGCATGGTGATGCGCCTGCCGGAGCGCGACAGCTATTCCTACCATCGCGACAAGATGCACGCGAACCTGTCGGTCGCGATGGGCGGGCGTGTGGCGGAGGAGATCATCTTCGGCCACGACAAGGTCTCCTCGGGTGCCTCGTCCGACATCCAGTACGCGACCGATCTTGCGCGCAACATGGTCACCAAGTGGGGGATGAGCGACAAGCTCGGCCCGCTCCAGTATGAGAGCAGCCAGGAGGGCTATCTCGGCATGGGCCAGACCCAGCGCACCATGGCGGGCGCGGAGACGAACAAGCTGATCGATGCCGAGATCAAGTCTCTTGTCGAAGGTGCGCACAAGCGGGCGACCGACATCCTCAAGACGCACGAGGACCAGCTCCACCTGCTCGCCCAGGCGATGCTCGAATACGAAACGCTGACCGGCGACGAAATCAAGACCCTGCTCGACACCGGCAAGATCGACCGTCCGAATGAGCCGCGCGGCCCGGCCTTCACACGCCCGCCGCACGGCTCGGCCATTCCAAAGGCGGGCAAGCGTTTCGGCGGCAAGGGTGCCGAGGACACCGGCGGCCCGGAACCGCAGGGCGCCTGAGCCTGCCTCAAGCCGATACACGAAAGGGCGTTCGGACAGGGTCCGGACGCCCTTTTGCCATCGGCCCGATCAGAATCCGCCGAGCAGCAGCAGCGCCTGCAGGAACAGCAGTAAAACGATCAGCATGAAGACCTGCAGCGCAAAGAACCGCCACAGGGTCGAGAAGCGCGAGAGGCCGTAGCTATAGCGTAAATGCTTGTAGAGATGGAGCGGCGCGGCGATCGCAAACAGGCCGAAGGTCCAGCCGAGTGATAATCCCGCCGCGTTGAGCAGCGACAGGGTGATGAACAGCAAGGACATGAAGGCGAGCGAATAGGTCACGAAGATCGCGTGGTCATACGCCTTGAAGCGGCGCCGCCATGCGAACATGAGCCAGACGAAGGGTATTGAGAGTGGGATCAGCAGCCAGCTGAACTTGTAGCCGTTCGCCTGCAACTTGTAGAGCATCAGCCCCGGGTTCTCGCGCCACTTCTTGACGAGGCCCTGGTCGAATTCCTCGATCCCCGTGACGTTCATCCTGAGATTGCGTAGGTCGATTTCGCCTTGCGCGTCCCCGGTCCCCGCAGCCGCCTCCGTTTCGGCTGCGCTTTCGGAAGGCTTGTCACCGAGGAAGGATTCGATCACTTCCACTTCGCGTTGGCGGTGCGCTCTGAGGGGGTCGTTTTCGTCGAGCGAGGCGATTTCTGCGCGCATCTTCTCGACCTGCGCTTCGCTGTCCGTTCGGATACGCTCGGCAGTCCCGCCGAAATCGAGGTTGGTCGGGGTGGAAAGCCCCACCATCTGAAACACCGCGAACATGGCGAAGACGCTGAACAGGAACATCGACATGGGGCTGACGAAGCTGGCCCGTTCGCCTTCGATGTAGCGGCGGGTCAGCCTGCCCGGCTTGAAGGCGAGTAGCGGCAGGGTGCGCGACAGCTTGCCGTCGATATGAAGGACGCCGTGGACAAGGTCATGCCCGATCGCGGTGAGAGTGCGGTGAAGATGCGCCTTCTGGCCGCAATTCGGGCAGTAATTGCCGGTGAAGACGGTTCCGCAATTGGCGCAGGTGACGGTCTGGGCGGGATCGCCGGATATCCGCCCCCGCGCAGGCTCCACCGCCCCTCCGACCAGCGCGCCTTCGACGACGCCCCCAAGTCCTTCCGTCACCTCGTTCATCGCCTGGCCCCGTTTCGAGATGGAACGTCGCGCGGACCTGCGAGGCCCGCTTTCGGGCGACTATAGAGCGCGCGTCGGCGATGCCAAACCCGCGCGACCGGCGGACCATTATTTCTCGGCGAGCTTGCGCTCGATCGCCGCCCACAGGTGCGCGAAGGCGCGCGCGGCGGGCGAGCGGGGGGCGAAGGCCCCGACGGGCTTGCGCTCGACCGCGCATTGCTCGATCGCGCTGGCGAGCGGGACGACGGGCCAGTTCGGATTGGCCTCGCGCGCCTGCTTGTGCAGCGAACGGCGCAGGTCGAGCATGGAAAGCACCGGCAGGATCGGCGGGTGTCCCTTGCCCGAGCCGCGCACTTCCTCGACCACGAGATCGAACGCGCGCGCGGAAAGCGGCGAGGGCGGAAGGGGCACGATCACCAGGTCGGCGGCGCGCATGACCTGCGAACTCACCTCGTTGAGCACTGGCGGGCAATCGAACACGATCCGGTCGTATTCCTTCGACAGCGTCTGGGTGAGCTTGGCGAGGCGCTTCTTCTTGCCGAGCGTGTCGAACTGTCGCCCGAGCGTGCGGATGCTTTCATCGGCGGGGAGCAGGTCGAGGTTCTTGATCCCGGTCTTCTGGATGAGCTTGGCCGGATTGCGCTCGGCGGCGAAGACCGTGTCGGCGGTGCGTTTCTTCTTGGGGTCGACACCAAGCAGGAAACCCGACCCGTTCGAGGCGTCGAGATCCCACAAAAGCGTGCGCCGCCGCGAGATCTGCGCCGCGCACCAGGCGAGGTTGACCGCGAAGGTCGTCTTTCCGACGCCGCCCTTGACGGAATAGATCGCGATCGTCGCCATGCGGCCGCCTTGCTCCCTGTCGCCTCGCTTCTATTGTTACGTTTCGATTACAGGCAATTTCGTCGCACCTTCGCTGCGCAAAGGCAAGCCGCTCCCGGTGCAGTCAGAATGTTGTCACCCTGCGCAAGATCATGCGCCAAAGAAAAAGGCCGCCACAAGGGCGGCCTTTCACCTGTCTCTATCCGCTACGAAAGCGGTTCAGCCGTCGTAATCGGCTCCGATCGAGGTCGAGCGGGTCGGCGCCGACGCTGTGATCCGCAGCGCCTCGGCCGACTGGCTGAGCGAGCCGATTTCGTCGGCATCGTCCTCGTCGTCGGGCAGGATCTTCTGCAGGCCGACGATGAGCGATTCCTCAAGATCCTTGGGTCGGATGGTCTGTTCGGCGATTTCGCGCAGGGCGACGACCGGGTTCTTGTCGCGGTCGCGGTCGATCGTCAGCTCGCTGCCGCCGGAGATTTCGCGCGCACGCTGGGCGGCGAGCAGGACGAGGTCGAAGCGGTTCGGAACCTTGTCGACGCAATCTTCAACGGTAACGCGTGCCATGGGCGTGTCTCTTTATTGTCCGGGACTTCAGGAAAGCTTGCGAGCTAGGCGCAGCGCCGCTTCCTGTCAAGGATACGCGCCCCGGCCCGGCCGGCGCTATTCGTAGCCGTAATCCGAATAGTCGCGGGTGTTGGGCGAGGTGAACTTGGTGATCTCGCTCTGGAAATGGAGCGGGACGTTGCCGGTCGAGCCGTGGCGCTGCTTGGCGACGATCAGGGTCGCCTTGCCGACCAGCTCCTCGTGCTTTTCCTCCCATGCCCGATACTTCTCGCGCACTTCTTCGGAGGAGGAGCCGTCGGGCGTGTCCGGTTTCACCAGCAAGTGGTAATAATCCGAGCGGTAGATGAACCAGACCATGTCGGCGTCCTGTTCGATCGAGCCCGATTCCCTGAGGTCGGAGAGCATAGGGCGCTTGTCGTCGCGCTGCTCGACCGCGCGGGAAAGCTGCGAGAGCGCGATCACCGGGACCGACAATTCCTTGGCCAGCGTCTTGAGCCCGCGGCTGATCTCGGAAATCTCGTTCACGCGGTTGTCGTTCGCGCGGCCCGATCCCTGCAGCAGCTGGAGATAGTCGACCACGATGAGGCCGATGTCGTGCTTGCGTTTCATTCGCCGCGCGCGGTTGCGCAGGGCGGCGATGGTCAGCGCGGGCGTGTCGTCGATATAGAGCGGCAGCTCGGCAAGCCGCTGGCTGGCGAAGGAAAGCTGCTGGAACTCCTCGCGCGTCAGCTTGCCGCTGCGCAGCGATTCGGAGGAAATCTCGGCCTGTTCGGCGAGAATGCGGGTGGCGAGCTGGTCCGCGCTCATTTCGAGGCTGAAGAAGGCGACCGGCGCGCCGTAGTTGAACTCGCCCCCTTCGGACAGCCAGCGCAGGTGTTCCTCGGCGCAGTTGAAGGCGATGTTGGTGGCAAGCGAGGTCTTGCCCATGCCCGGCCGGCCGGCAAGGATGACGAGGTCGGAATTGTGAAGCCCCGAGGTCTTCGAATCGATCGTGTCGATGCCGGTCGTCTTACCCGACAGCCCGCCGCCCGAATTGAGTGCGGCCTCCGCCATCTTGAGCGCGGTCATCGAGGCTTCGCGGAAACTCGACACCGTGCTGCCCGTCTCGGCCCCTTCGGCGACCTTGAACAGGTCGGCTTCGGCCTGGGCGATGCGCTCCATCGGGCCGATCTCCTCGGAGGTGTCGAGCGCGCCTTCGACGAGCCAGCGCCCGACCGTCACCAGTTCGCGCAATAGGGCGAGGTCATAGATCTGCTGGGCCAGTTCGCGCGTGGCGAGCAGGCCCGCCCCGTTCGCGGTGAGCTGCGCGAGATAGGTCGTCCCGCCCAGTTCCTTCAAAGCCTCGTCGGCCTCGAAATAGGGCCGCAGCGTCACCGGCGAGGCGGTCGCGTTGCGATCGATCACCTTGAGAATGCGCTCGTAGATGCGCTGGTGGAGCGGCTCGAAGAAATGCTCGGGCCGAATCGGCACCTGCAGTTCCTCGATCACCTTGTTGTCGATCAGCACCGCGCCGAGAAAGGCCGCCTCCGCTTCGAGATTGGACGGCAGGCGGCGCGGTTCGGCGGAATCGTCCGAGGTGACGAGGGCGAGCTTTTCGGGTTCGGGCATGGGCTATCAATGCGCCCGCTTGGCAGCTCCTGGCAAGGCTCGCGCGGGCAATATATTTTTCGCGAGGGTGCCGGGCGCTGTGGATAGCGGGGATGGCGAATCGAAGTGCTTGAATAACCTCCCCGCGATCTGCGAAGGCATTTCGTCATGGTCAGTCCGCCGCCCGATTCTAGCGTGCCGCCTGCGCCGGGCTCATCCCCGGACGCGCACCGAATCGCACATATTTCGCTCGACGAGGAAACGATCCTGTGGCGCAATGCCGATGTCGAACAGGAACGGCGCGTCGCGATCTACGACCTGATCGAGGAAAACAGCTTCAAGCCGGTGCGCAGCGCCGAGCGCGGGGCGAAGGGGCCCTACCGCCTCCATCTCTCGGTGCGCGACGGGCGGCTGGCGATGGACATCGCCGATGAAGCCGAGCAGCCGCTCGAAACGCTGCTCATCGGACTTGCGAGGTTCCGCCGCCCGATCCGCGAATATTTCGCGATCTGCGACAGCTATTACCAGGCGATCCGCAAGGCGACCCCGGCCGAGATCGAGACGATCGACATGGCGCGGCGCGGCATTCACAACAATGCGGCCGAACTGCTGCTCGAACGGCTCGAGGGCAAGGTCGAGACCGATTTTCCCACCGCGCGGCGGCTGTTCACGCTGATCTGCGTCCTCCACATCAAGGGCTGAAGGCATGGCGAAGGCCCGGCTGACGAATGCCCGTCGCCGCAAGCTCGGCGCGGGTGGGCGTATCATCCGCCTGATGTGGCAGGGCTTTGCGCTGCTGGTGCTCGCGACGATCCTCTATTCGGGCTGGCTGTGGGTCGATATGCGAGGCTGGCGTCCGGCGGAGGAGCTCTATCCGGAACAAGGTGCGGTGATCGCGAGCGGGACATCGGGCACGCGTTTCGAGACGCTGAAGGCTTTGGGCGCGCAATTCGTCTATCTCGAACTCGCGTCAAGCGATGCGGTCCCCGATCCGGGCCTTGCCGCGCGGATGGATGCCGCGCGCGCGGCAGGGCTCAAGGTCGGGCTCGCCTTTCCCTTCGATCTGTGCGCGCGCGCGGACCCGCAGAGCGCGCGTTTCACCCGTATGGTGCCGCGCGACGACGATCTTTTGCCGCCCGCGCTGATCCTGCGGATCGGACGGATCCCGTGCACTCCGCCGGTGAGCGAGGCGGCGGTCGAGAGCGAACTGATGACGCTGGTCAACCAGATCGAGATGCACGCCGGGCGCCCCGTGATCCTCAAGCTCGGCCCCGCCTTCGAGCAGAAGTACCGCACCGCCGCGACGATGGAGCGTGACCTGTGGCTGATGCGCGACCGGGCCGAGCCGGACTATGCCGGGCGGCCCTGGCTGCTATGGAGCGCGAATGGCAGCCTCATGACCGAGGCTTCGGAGGATCCTGTCGAATGGGTGGTGGTGCAGAAGTGACCCTTGGAGAGGCGCAGCGGGCCGAACTCATCGAGGCCGCGCGCTCGGCCGCGCGCCATGCCTATGCACCCTATTCCGACTACAGCGTCGGCGCGGCGCTGCTGTTCGAGGACGGGGCGGTCATCACCGGCTGCAATGTCGAGAACGCGAGCTATGGCCTTGCGCTGTGCGCCGAGACGGTCGCGGTGGCGAAGGCGCTGGGCGAGGGACGGCGCGGCGGGCTGGTCGCGGTCGCGGTGACCGGGCCGACCGACAAGGGAGACGGCGCTCCGATCACGCCGTGCGGGCGCTGCCGCCAGGTGCTCAACGAGATCGCGCAGCTCGGCGCGACCGACCCGCTGGTGCTGTGTGTCGGGACCGAGCGGACCGAGAGCGTGTCGCTGTCCGACCTACTCCCGCGCGCTTTCGGCCCGGCGAACCTTGCCTGAAGCCGACTAGTTGCCGAGCAGGTCGCCGAGCGCCCCGCCGATATTGCCGAGCGGGTTCCTGCGAAAAGCGCGCTCCTCGCGGCCGATATAGGCGAAAATCCCGTCGAGCGCCTGCTCGCTCACCGAGCGGTTGATGCCCTCGCGGTCCAGTCCGGCGTCGCGGATGAAGGAATGCCTTTCTGCGAGCCCGTCGAACTCGTCATAGACCCCGGTGGCGCCGAGGGCGTCGTCCACCAGCGGTTCGAGCTTGGCCGATAGCGCGTCGTTCGACGAACGGCGCAGGTATTGCGTGCCGCCGTCGCTTTCCGACACGATCCCCGGCGCGTCGGACCAAGATAACCCGTCGATCGCGTCGCGGAAGATCGGCTTGGCCTCGCCCGCGGCGGTCCCGGCGGCGTCGTTGATCCTCCGCGTGATCCCGCCGAGCACGCCGAGCCGGTCACCCGCCTGCATGATCCGGCCGAGCAGGCCCGAGGATGCCCTGCCGACGATGGGAAGGCCGATGCGGACCTCCTCGTCCTCGTAGAATGCGCCGGGCCGCGCGAGCTTGTCGAGCGCGTTGTCGGTCGCCCGCCCCAGGATCGAGGAAAGGCCGAGCCCCTGCGCCCTCGCGCGGCCCGGCGCGAAGGCCCCCGCAACCCCGCAGGCGGCGAGCCCTGCGATGAATACTCTGCGGTCCGCGTGGAAGCCGCGCTTCGCCAAGGCTCGATGATCTTTCATTGCTGCAAACTCCCCCCTCCACTTTCGCGTGACCTTATCACACGATCAGCGAGGGGAAAGGCTCAGCGCGTTTCGATCCACTCGACCAGTGCCGCGAGGCAGTCGCGTGCCAGCAGCTTGCACCGCTCCGGCGACCAACCCTGTTCGGGCTCCGGGAAGTCGGCGAGATCCTTGTAGGGCATTTCCAGCGTCATCGCGCAGGCGCCGAAGCGTTCGGCGACCTGGTTGGTGCTCATCGACAGGTTGCCCTTGCCCGGCTGCGCCTTGGGATAGCCGAGCTTCGTCTGGAAATCGGGCGTGCGGCGGTCGAGGATGCGCTGGTAGCGGTAGAAGCCTTCGCCCTGTTCGTCGGTCCACGAAGGGATGCCCTCGAACCCGGCGAGGAACACGGCCGGAATCGCCTCATCGCCGTGCACGTCCATTGCGAAATCGACGCCGGTCTCGTCCATCCGGCCAAGGATCGCGAGCACCTCGGGCGATTTCTCCGCGCTGGGCGATGCCCATTCGCGGTTGAGATTCGTGCCGACCGCGTTGGTCCTCAGGTGCCCCCGGCGCGAGCCGTCGGGGTTGCAGTTCGGCACGATATGGAGGCGGCAGTGCTTGCGCAGCGCGCGCGCGACGGGGTCGGCCGGGTCGGTCAGGCATTCGAGCGCGCCTTCCATCCACCATTCGGCCTGTGTCTCGCCCGGGTGCTGGCGGGCATAGAGCCAGACCTGCATCTCCCCTTCGCCCATTTCGAGAAGGTCGAGCGGCTGGCCGTCGAGCGTCTTGCCGAGCCGGACGAGCTCCACCCCCTCGCTCGCCGCGGCCTCGGAGACGAGATCGTTGTGCCGCTCCATCGAATAAGGCGCGAAATAGGCGAACCAGGCGATGTTCGAGGCGGGCGTGTAGCGGATCGTCAGCGTGCCGTTCTCCGCGTCCTTGTCGAAGCTGCTCGCCGCGCGCGCCCAGTATTCGCGGTCTTCCGAAACGCAGGCGTCGTAATCGGGCCAGCCGCCCGGATAGGCGCTGTCGTTGAGGCCGGTGAGCTTGAGCTCGACCTCCTCGCCCGCCGCGCCGGTCACGCGGAAATGGAACCACTGCGCGAACTCGGACCGGTGGTCCTTGCGAATGGCGAGGCGCGCGGTGCAGCCGTCGATGGAGAGGACTTCGATATTGCCGCTGTCGAAAGCGGCATCGATGGCGATCTGGGTCATTCGGTTCCTTCGAGGTCGGCCACGTCGATCGTGACGGTCTCGCCATTGCCACCGGGAAATTCGCGGAACAAGGCCGCTGCCAGGGTGCGGGCGGCAGCGCCGGTCTCGCTGTAGGGCGAATTCATCGAGGTTTCGAGATTCGCGCGCCCTTCCCACAGGCTCTCGCCCGCCGGGCCGAGGATTCGCACGGCAAGCTGGGTCACGACGCGCGGGCCGCTGTTGCCGCCGCCGCCGAGATTGATCCCGACGCCGACGCCGACGCCCGAGCCGAAGGTCCCGGTCTGCCCGCCGACCCCGACATTGACCGGCGAGCGCCGACCGCCCGCGCTCGCGATCGGCTCGCGGCTGGTGCGGATCGTCGCGGTCTGGCCCGCCGTGCCGGGCTGGGTCGCAATTGTGTAGCCGAGCTGCTTCAGTTCCGCGGCGACTGCGGATTCGAACGCGGCGCGTGCCGTCTTGTTCGACATTTCCTCGGGAAAGACGATCGCGATGCCGCCTTCGCCGAGTTCGGCCGCGCGCTGCTGGGCGACGAAGCGGGTCACTTCGACCGGGCCGGTATAGGTGCTGGTGCAGGCGCCGAGGGCCAGCGCGGGGAGCGCCGCTGCGAGCAGCGCGCGAAGGGGTGGGGTGATGGGCATGGGGCTTCCTTTCTCTCCGCCCCCGTTATAGCCGCCATGCCCCGACGCGCCACAAGGCTTTCGCAGGAGCGAAATTCATGGTTTGCGAACGTCGCCGTGCTATGGCGCGCGGCGATGGACCAGAAAGCGACTCCTGTGCTGGTGACCGGCGGTGCCGGCTATATCGGCAGCCACGCCGTGCTCGCACTAAAGGACGCGGGCTGGCGGGTGAGCGTGATCGACAATCTATCGACCGGCTTTCGTTTCGCCGTGCCCGACGGCGTGCCGTTCTACGAAGGGGATATCGAGGACGCGGGCCTCGTTGCCCGCATCTTCGCCGAACAGGGTATGGACGAGGGAGGCGGAGCGATCATGCACTTCGCCGGCTCGATCGTGGTGCCGGAAAGCGTTTCCGACCCGCTCAAGTATTACCACAACAACACGGCCAAGAGCCGCGCGCTGATCGAATCAGCGGTGCGCGCGGGCGTGGGGCATTTCATCTTTTCCTCGACCGCCGCGACCTATGGCGTACCCGAGGTCTCGCCGGTCTCCGAGGACTGCCCGCGCGCGCCGATCAATCCCTATGGCTGGTCGAAGCTGATGACCGAGCAGATGCTCGCCGACACCGCCGCCGCCCATGCGATGAATTATTGCGCGCTCAGGTATTTCAACGTCGCCGGGGCCGATCCCGAGGGGCGCAGCGGGCAATCGACCGCCGGGGCGACCCATCTCATCAAGGTCGCGGTCGAGGCCGCACTGGGCAAGCGCGACCATGTCAGCGTCTTCGGGACCGATTACGCGACGCCCGACGGAACGGGAGTGCGCGACTACATCCACGTGAGCGACCTTGCCGCCGCCCATGTCCTGGCGCTCGAGGCGCTCATCCAGGCGCCGGGCCGCTCGATGACGATGAACTGCGGCTACGGGCGCGGCTTTTCGGTGCTGGAAGTGCTCGACGCGCTCGACCGGCTGACCAATGCGCCGATCGAAAGGCGTTTCGCCGAGCGCCGCGCGGGCGATCCCGACTCGCTCGTTTCGGACCCGTCGCGCATCCGCGCCACACTTCCGTGGACACCGCGCTTCGACGACCTCGAGACGATCATCGCCCACGCGCTCGCATGGGAGCGCAGACTCGGTGAAATTCGCGCTGGCGAGGGCGCCGAGGCGTGACACATGGTTGACGGCGCGCCCCCTTGGCGCTAACGGGCCGATCAAGGAATGAGCGCGCCGGGATGCGTCTCGGCGCTTTTTGTTTGGAAAGACACGACGATGAAGATCCGCAACAGCCTCAAGTCGCTGAAGAAGCGCCACCGCGATTGCCGCGTCATCCGGCGCCGCGGTCGCACCTACGTCATCAACAAGACGAACCGCCGGTTCAAGGCCCGCCAGGGCTGATCCGGCCTGGACGCCGGTCCGTGCATCGCGGTCCGGAAGGGTTCAAGCGGCCCGCCTCCCACCGGAGTGCGGGCCGCTCGCCGTTTGGGGACTGTCATGAGCAATAATGACCGCGCCGCCGTGTTCGACGTGGGCCGGGTGCTGTTCCAGTGGCAGCTGCGCGCCCTTTTCGAAAAGCTGATCGACGATTCGCAGCAGCTCGACTGGTTCCTTGCGAATGTCGTGACGGAGGAATGGCATTTCCAGCACGATCGCGGCGCGCCGCTGGCCGAGATGCTGCCTGCGCGCATGGCCCAGTTTCCAGAACACGCCCTGCTTATCGCCGCCTACGCAGCGCGTTTCAACGAAACCGTGCCCGGCGAGATCGAAGGGGTTCACGACATCGTCCGCCGTCTCGCGGACCGGGATGTGCCGCTCTACTGCCTGACCAATTTCGGGGACGAGCTGTTCGCCCGCTTCCGCCCGGAGCAGCCGATCTTCGACCTGTTCGAGGACATCATCGTGTCCGGCACGGAGCGCATCGCAAAGCCCGATCCGCGCATCTACGAAATCGTCGAGCGCCGCAGCGGGCGCGAGGGTGCGGCGCTGTTCTTCACCGACGACAATCCGGCCAATGTCGCCGCCGCCAAGGCGCGCGGCTGGGATGCGCACCTGTTCACCGATGCGGCATCGCTCGAGGCGCAGCTGGCAGGATCCGGCCTGCTGTAACGAAAGCGGCCCCCGGACCGCGCGCCGGTTGGGGGCAGGGCGCGCGCCGGGGGCCGGAAAGTCGCCCGCGCTGGAGAGGCGCGCGGACGGGGGGATCAGGGTTGGCTCAGTTGCCGTTGCACTTGGCGAGCTTGTCCGCCTCGAGCTCCTTGCCGCGCGCGGTGAAGGCGGTGATCTCGCCGAATTCGCGGTTCAGGTCGCGGCAGACGTTGATCGGACGCGAAGTGCCCTTGTTGGCGACGCAGATGTCGCCCTTGCAGGCCCAGGCGACACCGCCGGCGACCGCACGCTCGTCGGCGGCGGGCTGGGCGAGGCGGGCGATGTAGTAGGGGCCATCCTTCGCCTCGGCCGGGGCGGGAGCGGCGGCGACGCCGAAGACCGCGGCGGTGTAGGCGAGGGCGGCGACGAAGATCGACAGGCGATTGGTGCGGGAGAGGGTCATTGTCGGGGTCCTTTGGCTGACGGGATCATCGTTTATTGTGCGATGCAACGTTTCGATTCGAAACTCATTGCATAACCCCCACTAGCTCACTAGATTTCAAGTTGCAACTCGAAACCTAAATTTATTTTCGCCTCGGAGCCGTCCCGGAAATTTGCCAGAACCGCGATTGCGGGTAGAGTGCGCGGCGCTATCCAAGAACAGGCATGAGAGGAATGGACATGGGCGACGTAAGAGAGCCGCTGCGCGATCTGATCGAATGCGGCCTGCCGCAGGCGCTCGAAGTGATGGGCGAGCGCTGGTCCTTCATGATCCTGCGCGCCAGCTTCAACGGCCTCAAGCATTTCGAGGAGTTCCTGAGCGAACTCGGCATCGCCCGTAACATCCTGTCAAATCGCCTCGCCAAGCTGGTCGAGCACGGCATCCTGCGCCGCGAACCGTGCGAGGACGACCGGCGCAAGATCGAATATCGCCTGACCGACAAGGGCTTCGACCTGCTGCCCGCGATGATCGCGCTGCGCCAGTGGGGACAGAAATACGGCAACGAGCCGGTCAAGGAGGACCCCGTCCTCGTCGATGCTCGCGACCGCCTGCCGATCGGCCCGGTCTCGATCCTTGCCCATGACGGGCGCATCCTGAACCATCAGGATCTCTGGCTGACCCGCCGCGTCGACCTCGGCAAGCGGCCTGACGGAACTCGCGCCGAAGCGGGCGCGGGACTGGGCCGCGGCGACGTTGCCGATCTCGAAGCCGCGAGAAAAGCCGCCGCCGGGTGATTCGCCCCGGCTCGCAAGGGTCACTATCGAAAACGGGTGAGACATGAGCCGGGTCGCCGCGGCGGACGTCTACGACATCCTGCGCCGCACCTTCGGCTTTTCGGGCTTTCGCGGGCAGCAGGAAGCGGTCGTCACTCGCGTACTCGCGGGGCAGCCGACGCTCGCCCTGATGCCGACGGGGGCGGGCAAGTCGCTCTGCTACCAGCTCCCGGCGCTCGCGCTCGAAGGCACGGCGGTGGTGATCTCGCCCCTTATCGCGCTGATGCACGACCAGATCCGCGCCGCCGAGGCGCTGGGCATCCGCGCGGCCTCGATGACCTCCGCCGACACCGACAACGCCGCCACCGCCGAGGCGCTGCGCCGTGGCGAACTCGATTTGCTCTACATCGCCCCCGAACGCGCGACCACGCCCGGTTTCGAGGGGTTGCTTGCGCAGGCCAGGCTGTCGCTCTTCGCGATCGACGAGGCGCATTGCGTGTCCGAATGGGGGCACGATTTCCGGCCCGACTACCGGATGCTGCGCCCCCTGCTGGATCGCTTTGCCGATGTCCCGCGCCTTGCCCTGACCGCGACCGCGGACGAGGTCACGCGCGCCGACGTGCTGCGCCAGCTCGGCATTCCCGAGGAGGGGCTGGTGGTGGCGGGATTCGACCGGCCCAACATCCGCTATGCCATCCACCCGCGCGGCAATACCGGCCAGCAGGTCGCCGATTTCATCAAGCGCACGAACGGGGCGGGGATCGTCTACGCGAACAGCCGCGCCGCGACTGAGCAGATCGCGCAGCACATTGCGAAAACGGGCCGCCCGACCGGCTTCTACCATGCCGGCCTTTCGCCCGAACGCCGCGCAGCTGTGCAGGCCGAATTCGTCGCTTCGGAGGACATGGTGATGGTCGCGACCATTGCTTTCGGCATGGGGATCGACAAGCCCGACGTGCGCTTCGTCGTCCATGCCGGCCTGCCCAAGTCGATCGAAGCCTATTACCAGGAAACGGGACGCGCGGGGCGCGATGGGGACCCGGCCGAGGCCGCGTTGTTCTGGAGTCCCAATGATTTCGCCAAGGCCCGCCAGCGCCTGGCCGAGGTCGAGGAACACCGCCTCGCCGCCGAACGCGCACGGCTCGATGCGCTCGCCGGGCTGGTCGAGACGCCGGGCTGCCGCCGCGCGATCCTGTTGCGGCATTTCGGCGAGAACCCGCCCGCGACTTGCGGCAATTGCGACAATTGCGAGAATCCCCCAAAAGTCGTCGACGCGACAGAGCTTGCGCGCAAGCTCCTCTCGGCGGTCTATCGCACCGGGCAGAGCTTCGGCATGGGGCACATCGAGAAGGTCCTCCTCGGCCGCGAGGACGACCGCGTGCGCCAGCGCGGGCACGACCACCTTTCCGTCTATGGCATAGTCGGCGAGGAAGAAGCACCGCTGCTGCGCCCACTGATGCGCAGCCTAACCGCGCACGGGATGCTGACGACGACCGAGCATGGCGGGCTTGCGCTGGGGCCTTCGGCGCGCGCTGTGCTTAAGGGCGAGCGTCCGGTCGCCATCGCCGAGCCGCCCGCGAAGAAGCGCCGCCGGGCGAGGACGCAGGCGGCGAACCCCGTCGGCGACCCGCTGTTCGAGGCGCTGCGCGCGAAACGCAAGGAACTGGCGAGCGAACGCGGCGTACCCGCCTATGTCATCTTCCACGACAGCGTCCTGCGCGACATGGCGACGCACAAGCCCGAGACGCTCGGCGAACTGGGCGAATTGCAGGGTGTCGGCGCGAAGAAGCTCGAGACTTACGGGGCCGATTTCATCGCCGTGATCCGCGAAAGCTTCCGCGCCTGACGCTTCAGCGCCGCACGGTCTGGCGGTAGTCGATCCTGATCCGTACCCAGGATCCCACCTGCGAGCGCCCGCCCACGATCGCGGGACGCACGCGGAATTGCCACGTCGCCGCCAGTACCGCGCGCCCGATCCGGGAGCCGGCCGGGCTTTCGCCGAGCAGTTCGCAATCCTCGACCCGGAAATCGGGCACGGTGCGGCACACGATCAATGCGCTCGACGGGGCCGTGGCGGTCGAGAGATAGCCCGCGAGTTCCTGCCGCGTCGGCTCGCGATACCAGCGCGCGGCGTACATCGGCTCGCCATTGGGCGCGGTCCCGACGCGTTCGCTGTCGTTCGCGGAGCGGGGCGGGCCGGTATCGACAGGGCCGTAGTTCCGGCCCGGCCGGATCACCGCCTTCGGCTTCGAAGGCTTGGGCGGGGGCTCGACCGGGGCGGGCGCAGGGGATGGCGCAGGAAGTGGGGCGACGGGCAGCGGCTGCGGGGGCGGAACGTCGGGCATCTCGAGCGGTGCCGGCTCGGCTCGCTCCGGTTCGGGAGGACGAGGGACCGGCTCGAACTCGGCCTGCTCGGTCTCCGACTCCTCCCCGGCGGGAGCAGTCTCCTCCGCCGACACGTTGCGCGCCTCGAAGGTCACGGCTGCGGGTGCATCGGGCTCCCCCTCGACCACGTTCCACCCGAGCGTCAACAGGAGCGCGATCACGACCAGTTCGGCACAGATCGTGGCCGCAATTCCCGCCATGCGCCGGCGCAGTGCGCCATCGTCGGCAGCGCCGCTCGGAGCGGCCACAGGGAAAGGAGCGACAGGTGATTCGGGCAAGGGTGGCTCGGCCGGAAAGGGGGCGGCGCGCGCGCTAGCAGGAAATCCGTCGGTCGGCACGCTTTCGCTGCTCTCTCACTCCGCCGCTTCGAGCAGCTCGACCGTCTCGCGCGTCGGCGGGAGCGCGTCGTCGGGACGGTAGCTCGCCCCCAGCTTCTTCGCGAGGTCGCGGGTGAGCAGCGCGTTAAGGGCATTGCCGAGATTGGGATGGCGCCTGCCCAGCTTGCGCAGTGCGTCCGCGTCCCATTCGACATATCGCACGCCCTCGGGCGCGACCGTGGTGGCGGTGGTCTTGCGCTTGAGCACGAAGGCGATTTCGCCGACGAAATTGCCTTCGGGCAGGCGGAACAGGCGTTCGCCCTTCTGGACCGAAATGATGCCCTCGAAGACGTAGAACAATGCGCCGGACGGCTCCGCCTCGCGGGTCAGCACCGTGCCCTCGGGGTCTTCCGCCACGCGCCAGTGCGCCAGCTTGAGGATGCGCCGGAACTGGCCCGGCGTAAGCGTCTCGAAAGCGTCGAACAGGCGCTTTTCGTCCTCCGACAGGCGGAAGGTCGTGCGCTCGAGCAGGACCTGGGCGAGCACGTAGCAATTGGCGAAGATCATCAGGACGCTCGTGACGATCGCGTCCCACAGCGGCGGGTCGAGCGCGAAATAGTAGTAGGCGATGTATATCACCGTCGAGACGATAATCAGCGAGCGAAGCGGCAGCTCGTCGCGGATGAAGAATGCGAACAGCATCAGCGCGGCGGCGATCTGGATCAGCCAGGCGGGGTCGAAGGTGATGGTGAGGGGGTCCGGGTGCTATCTGGTGCCGATGAACTGGCGATAGCTCAAAGCCTCGGCGATGTGGACTCTTCCCACGCCTTCGCTGCCCGCAAGGTCGGCGATCGTGCGCGCTACCCGCAACATCCGCGTATAGGCGCGTGCGGACAGCCGCAGCTTCTCCGCCGCCTGCATCAACAGCGCGCGCCCCGGCTCGTCCGGCGCACCGAAGCGTTCGAGCTTTTCGCCGTCGAGTTCGGCATTGGACCGCACCCCGCGCTCCTTCTGAACCTCGCGCGCGGCGGCGACACGGGCGGCGACGGCGGCGCTGTCCTCGGTCGGGGGCGGCAAGGCGAGATCCATCGCCGATACCGCGGCAACATGGACGTGGAGGTCGATCCGGTCCAGCAGCGGCCCCGACAGGCGCGCCTGGTATTCGCTCGCGCACCGGGGACCGCGGGCGCAGACATGGCCCGGTTCGCCTGCATGGCCGCAGCGGCAGGGGTTCATCGCCGCGACCAGTTGGACCCGTGCGGGAAAGGTCACGTGGGCATTCGCGCGCGCGACGTCGACCTGCCCGGTCTCGAGCGGCTGGCGCAGCGAATCGAGCACGGCGCGCTGAAACTCGGGCAATTCGTCAAGGAACAGCACACCCAGATGGGCGAGGCTGACCTCGCCGGGCCGGACTTTCAATCCGCCGCCCGTCAGCGCCGCCATGCTGGCCGAATGGTGCGGTGCGCGGAACGGGCGCGCGCGGCTGATGCGTCCGGCTTCCAATGCGCCCGCGACCGATTGCACCATCGACACCTCGAGCGCCTCGACCGGGGTGAGTTCGGGCAGGATGCCGGGCAGGCATGAAGCGAGCAGGCTCTTGCCCGATCCGGGCGGACCGACCATCAGCAGGTTGTGGCCCCCGGCCGCCGCAATCTCGAGCGCGCGCTTGGCGGTTTCCTGCCCCTTGACCTGCGCGAGGTCGGGCGCGGGTGGTGCCTCGGCGATCCCGCCGCGTTCGGGTTCGGGCAGTACGGTCGAGCCCTTGAGGTGGGCAAGTAGGCTCGACAGGTCCTTCGGCGCAAGCACGGGGATGCCGCTCGCCCAGCGCGCCTCGGGGCCCTGTTCGGCGGGGCAGATGAGCCCGGCTTCCGCCTCGCTCGCATGGAGAGCCGCGACGAGCACGCCGGGGCTCGCGACAATCCGCCCGTCCAGCGCGAGTTCTCCGACCGCGATCCAGTCGCCCAGTTGCTCGGCATCGGTCACGCCCATCGCGGCAAGCAGGGCCAACGCGATCGGCAGGTCGTAATGCGATCCGTCTTTGGGCAGGTCAGCGGGAGAGAGGTTGATTGTGATGCGTTTCGGCGGCAGCGACAGGCCCATTGCCGAAAGCGCCGCCTGCACCCGCTCGCGGCTCTCGCTCACCGCCTTGTCGGCGAGCCCGACGATCGCGAATCGCGGCAGGCCCGATGCGACCTGGCATTGCACCTCGACCGCCCGCGCCTCGAGCCCGAGATAGGCGACCGTCCTGACCAACGCGACCACGGGTACCCCTCCCGGAAAGACCCACAATTAACCGCAATACTGGAAAATTAAGAGGAACTTGTCGAGCGCCTAAGGGATGCCCGCCGGAATTGGCGAAAGCATAATCCTTTGGGAAATCGCAGCACGGCGGCGCGCATCTTCCGCGTGCCATGCAAAAGCTTGCCGCTCTCCTGCTCGCTCTCGTCGCGCTCGTCTTCACACCCGGTGCGGCTTCGGCGCAATCGATTGCACCCTTGCCCGAGGGGCGCCCGATCATTGGCGGGGTGCGCACGGTTCTGGTCGAGCGCTGGATCGAGGAATGGGATCCCGTCCTACAGCGCTGGGTCCGGGTGAGCGAGGACAGTGAGGGTGTCGCCGCGAGCGGTCCCATCGGCACGCGCCTGCCGGTCGGATGGAGCGTGACCGAGACCCGGCAGGAACTTGCCGCCGCGCGCCATGCCCGCCCGGACCGTCGCGCGCAGGGTTGGCAGGGCCCGAGGGCGGCGGCACCGCGATATGGGCCTTTCCGGGTGATCGACGAAAGCCGCGCCGCGCTGATCGGATCGACCGATGCGGCGACCCCGGGGCAGTTCGATGCCATGTTGCGCGATTTTCCCGGACTTGCGGTGCTGGAACTGGTCGAGGCTCCCGGCACCAGCAACGACATCGCCAATCTCGCGCTCGGCCGGAAAATCCGCGCCGCCGGGCTCGCCACCCATGTTCCGCCGGGCGGCTCGGTGCGTTCGGGGGCAGTCGAGTTGTTCCTGGCGGGCGAGCGCCGCACGATCGCACCGGGCGCGCGCTTCGCGGTCCACAGCTGGCTCGACCAACGCGGCCGCGAGGCGGACGATTTCGCCGCAGATGATCCGGCGCATCTCATGTATATCGATTACTACGTCGAAATGGGGATGGACGAACAGCGCGCGTGGGCCTTTTACGCGATGACCAATTCGGTCCCCCATTCAAGCGCGCTCTGGCTGCGCGCCGAGGAGATGCGGGGCTGGATTGCTCCTGCACGCGACAAGCCTGGGCGGATGGGCGCGCACCGCATCGCGCGAGCCGACCAGGCGCTTTCGTTCGCCGAGAGCGCGCTTGCCTTGCCGCGGGTGGAACTTGACGGGCCGGTGTCGCTGGCTCTCCTCGACGAGGATGCGATCCCCGCCGCTCCCGCGCCGCGCATCCTCTACGCCGACGTGACCGCGATCGCGCTGGCCCGAGGGCAGGTGGAGTTGCGCGAGATTTGAAGTGCGGCGCTTGGAGTAAACGCGTGCGGACTTGACTCGCATCGCGCCATCCCATAGTGGCGCGCGCCTGTTGATGTTGCGGCGGGGCCTGTCTCCCGCAGCCGCGACCGGAACGAAACGGACCGGGCTGCGCTCTGATTGCGAGCCCGGCCGGCCAGTATATCGAGGACGACATGAAGCGGACTTTCCAGCCCAGCAATCTCGTGCGCAAGCGCCGCCACGGCTTCTTCGCGCGCAAGGCAACTCCCGGTGGCCGCAAGGTCCTGCGCCTGCGTCGCCGTCGCGGCCGCAAGAAGCTGTCGGCGTAACTTTCTGGCGCCCTCAGGCGCCGGGCGCGGGCCATCCGGCCCGCTTGGCTTTCGCGGCATAGGCCGCGGCGGGCAGTCGCCCTTGCGGGCTCCCTCCGGGAGCCCGTTTGCGTTACCGGCGGGCTTTTCATGATCTCCGTCCTCACCCGCCGCGCCGATTTCCTCGCCGCCAATCGCGGCCTGCGCAATGCGAAGGCGGGCTTCGTCCTCCTCACCCGGCCCAATGGCGGGGAGGGGATGCGCTACGGCATCACGGTGACGAAGAAGATCGGCAATGCCGTCGTGCGCAACCGGATGAAGCGGCGTTTTCGCGAGCTCCTGCGCGCCGCTCTGCCCGAACACGGGCTCGCCGATCACGATCATGTCCTGATCGGGCGCAGCGGAGGGGTCGAGCGCGACTTCCAGCTGATGCAGGGCGAACTCCTCGATGCGCTCGAGCGGGCCCGCGCCGGCCGTTCCGATCCCGGACGCGGTCGTCGTCCCCGGCGCGGGAGCCGCAGCGGCAAGAAGGTGTGAGGCGCGCCCTGCTGGACCGCGCGGGCAGGCCGTTCTAGGCTCTCCCATCCCGACCCATCGGCGCCAGCGGAGCGGTTCGCCCATGAAGCACGTCCTCATCCTGATCGCCCGGGCATGGCAGCTCGGCCCTTCGCGCCTGCTGCCGCCGACCTGCCGCTATGCGCCGTCATGCAGCGAATACGCGATTGAGGCGCTCACAAGATATGGCGCGCTCAAGGGTGGATGGATGGCGATTAAGCGGCTAATGCGCTGCCACCCTTGGGGTGGGCACGGCTACGACCCCGTTCCCTGAGGACTGCTCCGGTCGATCGCCGCCGGGCACCACGAACGCAAAGCCATTTCGGATAAGACCACCTTGGACACTCGCAATCTCGTCATCGCCGCGGCGCTTTCCTTCCTGCTGATTGTGGGATGGGATTACGGTATGCGCTTCTTCTATCCCGAAGCCTCCATCAGCGAAGCGGTGACCCCCGAGGGCGATGCGCCCGCCGCGTCCGCGGTCGAAAGCTCGGCGGCGGGCGATCTCGCCGATGCCGCCCCGGCCGCGACCGCTTCCGCCGCCGGACAGGCGCAGATGAGCGGCCCGGTCGACCTGTCCGCCGCGCTCGCAAGCCAGACGCGCGTTGCGATCGATGCGCCGCGCGTGGCCGGCTCGATCAACCTCGTCGGCGCGCGGATCGACGACATCGTGCTCAAGGACCACCGTGAGACGGTCGACAAGGACTCCGGCCCGGTCCGCCTGTTCGCGCCCGATCGCACAGACAGGCAGTATTTCGCGGAATTCGGCTTCGTCACCGGCGATGGGAAACTGCCTGCCGACACGCTCTGGCAGGCGAGCGGTGAGCGGCTCACGCCCGAAACGCCGGTCACGCTGACGCATCAGGGTGCGGACGGGCTGACCTACCGGATCGAGCTTGCGATCGATGAGAACTACATGATCACCGCGCGCCAGAGCGTTTCCAATACTGGCGAGAGTGGCGCGATCGTGCGGCCCTTCGCGCTCATCAAGCGCACCAGCACGACCGCGACCGCCGACGAATTCCTCGTCCATTCCGGCCCCGTCGGCGTGTTCGGCGGGACGCTGTTCGACGGCAACAACTACGAGGAGCTCGCCGAGCTCGGGCGCGACACGCCTGCGGGCAATCCCGCATGGCTCGGCTTCACCGACCGGTACTGGCTCTCCGCGCTGATCCCCGGAGACGAAGCGGATGTCGGGCGGGCGGGCTTCTATTCTCTCGGCGATGAATTGTTCAGCACCGAACTGCGCTATGAGGCGCAGCCCGTGCCCGCTGGGCAGACGCTGACGCAGCAGACGCGCCTGTTCGTCGGCGCGAAGGAGAGCGACCTGCTCGATTCCTATGCCGACAATCTCGGGATCGACAATTTCGGCCTCGCGATTTCGTGGGGCTGGTTCCAGGTGCTCGAGAAGCCGCTGCTCTGGCTGTTGCGGACGCTCAACTCGGCGGTAGGCAATTTCGGCCTTGCGATCATCCTGATGACCGTGGTGGTGCGCGGCGTGCTGTTCCCGATCGCGCAGAAGCAGTTCGCCAGCATGGCCGCGATGAAGGCGGTGCAGCCCAAGATGAAGGCGATCCAGGAACGCTTCAAGGACGACAAGCAGCGCCAGCAGCAGGAGATCATGAAGCTCTACAAGGAGGAGAAGGTCAATCCGCTCGCCGGGTGCCTGCCGCTCCTCATCCAGATCCCGATCTTCTTCGCGCTCTACAAGGTGCTGATCCTCGCGATCGATATGCGGCACGAGCCTTTCGTGCTGTGGATCCGCGACCTGTCCGCGCCCGACCCGGCGCACGTGCTCAACCTGTTCGGTCTGCTTCCTTTCGAAGTCGTCGGCTTCCTCGCGATCGGTCCGCTGGCGATCCTGCTCGGCATCACGATGTGGCTCACCTTCCGCCTCAATCCGTCCGCTATGGACCCGATGCAGCAGCAGATCTTCAACATCATGCCGTGGATCCTGATGTTCGTCATGGCACCGTTCGCCGCGGGCCTGCTGCTTTACTGGGTGACTTCGAACATCCTCACGCTCGCCCAGCAGACCTATCTCTATTCGCGCCATCCGCAGCTGCGCGCACAGGCGGAAAAGGACAAGGCGGAGATGGCGAAGAAGAAGGCGGACGAGGGCAAGGACACGAAGAAGGGCAAGGCGTGAGCGACCTCGACGAGCGCGAGCGGCAGGCCCGGGAGGCCGCCGCCTCGCGCCTTTTCTCGGGCCGGGTCGAATTCCTGCTGTCCGCCCCGCAGCTCAAGTTCCTGCCCGATCCGACCGTCCCGGAGATCGCCTTTTGCGGACGCTCGAACGTCGGCAAGTCCTCGCTGCTCAACGCCTTGACCGGGCGCAAGGCGATCGCCCGCGCCTCGGTCACGCCGGGCCGCACGCAGGAACTTAACTTCTTCGAGGTGGGCGAGCCGACGCTGTTCCGGCTCGTCGATATGCCCGGCTACGGCTTCGCCAAGGCGCCGGTGAAGGTCGTCGAACGCTGGAAGAATCTCGTGAAGAGCTACCTGAGGGGGCGACAGGTGCTGGCGCGCAATCTCGTGCTGGTCGACAGCCGCCATGGCCTCAAGGACGTCGACCGCGAGATGATGAAGATGCTCGACGACGCGGCGGTGGGATACCGCATCGTACTGACCAAGACCGACAAGGTGAAGGCGAGCGACCTCGAACGCGTTGCGTCCCAGGTCGCGGAGGAAGCGCGCAAGCACCCCGCGGCCTTTCCCGAGCTTCACCTCACCAGCGCCGAAAAGGGCATGGGGATCGCAGCCCTGCGCGCCGCCGTGGTGGCCGATGCCCTGGGCGAGGAATGGTCTTCCGGCTGATCCGCGGGGATGGCCGTTGCAACCGCGCTTTCGATTTCGACGCGACCTCGATAAGGTGCCGGCCTCATTGAAACGGCAAGTGCTCCCATGGCCGACATTCGACCGACATACGAGATCGCAGCGCCCAGCATCCGGCCCTACGTGCAGACGCTGTGGCCCGGCGCGCTGGCGATGCCGTTCGATGCGCGCGACGAGGAAGGCCGCAAGGTCAACCTCGCCGACGATCACCTTTCGGGACGCCACCTGCTGCTCGCTTTCCTCGGCGACCCGGACAGCGAAATCGCGATGACCCTCCTGCGGTCGCTGGCCGGGCTCGAAGATCGCTTCGATGCCGTCCACGCGACTGCGCTCGCGTTCAGCGCATCGACCGATGCAACGCGAAACAAGCGGATGAAGCGCGCAGCCGGATTTCCCTGGCCTGTCGCGGGCGATCCGTCCGGCGGGTTTTTCGCATCCTATGGCCTGCACAAGGGCCACGACCGCACCACGCGGCTCGTGCTGGTCACCCCCTATCGGCAGATCCGCGCCTGGTTCGACCTCGAAGGGGATACGGGCCCCACGCTGGAGACGATCATGAATCTGATGGAAAATGCGCAGGCGAACGAGGAGCTGCGCTGGAGCCCTCCGCACGCACCGGTTCTCGTGGTGCCCAATGTCCTTTCCCCGGAGGAATGCGGCAGGCTGGTGGAATCGGTGGAAACGGACACGCCTTTCCTCGTCCGGCAACCGCAACCGGGGGAGGTCGCCGGCAATTACCGGATACCGGTCTACGACCACTACCGTCAGGACCGGATCGACCTGATCATCAAGGACAGGAACACGCTGGCCTTTCTCGACGAAAGGATCTTCGGCCGTGTCACGCCCATGATCAAGAAGGCGTTCGCCTTCGACGTGACCCGCCGCGAGGATCTCCACATCGCGCGCTATGTCGGCAAGCGCGACGGCATTGCGATCGGGCACCGCGACAACATGGAGCCGGGGGTCGCCCATCGGCGGTTTGCCCTGTCGATCAGCCTCAACGACGAATACGAAGGTGGCGGGATCGTGTTCAGGGAGTTCAGCCCGAGGGCGTATCGGGTTCCGGCAGGCACGGCGATGGTCTTCTCTTCGTCCCTGCTGCACGAGGTGGAGGAGACCACGTCAGGCGTTCGCTACAACCTCATCTCGCACTTTTTCAGCTGACCCGCGCTATTTCGCGAAGAGCTGGGCGCGATCCGCGAAAGCCTTGAACTCGAGTGCATTGCCCGCCGGGTCGCGCAGGAACATCGTCGCCTGTTCGCCCGGCTGGCCCTTGAACCGAATGGTCGGCTCGATCACGAACTCGCAGCCCGCGTCCCGCAGCCTTTTGGCCAGCGCCTCCCAGTCCGCCATTTCCAACACCAGCCCGAAATGCGGCACCGGCACGCCGTGGCCGTCGACATGGTTGCTCGCCCGGTCGCCCGCTTCGCCCGGTGCGAGGTGGGCGACGATCTGGTGGCCGTGGAAATCGAAATCGACCCATTCGTCGCACGAGCGCCCCTCGGCGCAGCCCATCACGCCGCCATAGAAAGCGCGGGCTGCGGCAAGGTCGTCGACCGGGAAGGCGAGGTGAAATAGGGCCATGGCCATGAATTTGCACTCCACAAGGTTGGCGCTCCCCTAACCCGTTCAGCCTCGACAGCCCAAGCCTGAATACCTAACTGCTCCATGCGGCAGCCGCACGAGGTTCGCAGATGCGGCGCCTGCAAGGTGGAGCAGGAGAGGCCCATGAAGCTCATCATCGGCAACAAGAACTATTCGAGCTGGTCGCTGCGCGGCTGGCTCGCGGCGAAGCAGTCGGGGCTCCATTTCGAGGAGATCACCGTGCCGATCATGGGCGAGGAATGGGACCGGCTCAAGCACGACATGGGTGAGATGCAGCCTTCCAGCGGCAAGGTCCCGATCCTGTGGGACGGCGAAGCGGTGATCTGGGACAGCCTCGCGATCATGGAATACCTTGCCGACAAGGTCGGGCGCGAGCGGTTTTGGCCCAAGGACGACGCGGCGCGCGGCATGGCCCGGTCGATGGTGGCGGAAATGCACTCCTCCTATCTCGCCCTGCGACGGGAGCTGCCCATGAATATCCGCAAGCGCATCCAACTGGGCGACATGACCGAGGAAGCGCGCCGCGATATCGTGCGCATTCTCGGCCTGTGGGCGGAGGCGCGCGCGCGTCACGGCAAGGGCGGGCCGTTCCTGTTCGGCACGTTCGGCGCTGCTGACATCTTCTACGCGCCGGTCGTCTCGCGCTTCATCACCTATGGAATCTCCGTTCCCGGATTCGCGCAGGGTTATATGCAGGCGGTGTGGGAACACGACTGGACGCAAAGCTGGATAGAGGCGGCAGAGAACGAGCAATGGGTCATCGAGCAATACGAAACCGTCGGCTGAGCGCGGCGGCGCTGCTGTGGCTGGCCCTGCTGGCGAGCGCGCTTGTCCCGACGAGCGCGCAGGCCTGGGGCTTCTACGCGCACAGGAAGACCGCCGAAATCGCCGAAGCGAATGTCTCGCCCGAGACGCGCGCCAAGATCCGCCGCCTGATGCGTTCCGAAAAGCTGGTCGGCACGCCCGGCTGCCCGCTATCGACCATCGAGGATGCGAGCGTATGGCCCGATTGCATAAGGCGCGATTACTGGCGCTGGGGCTACACCGCCGCGTGGCATTACCGCACCGCGCCGATCTGCGAGGCCTATGACGCGCGCCGGAACTGCCCCGGCGGCTCCTGCGTCACCGGTCAGATCGAGCGCGCGCACCGCGTGCTCGCCGACGAAAGCCTGCCCGACAACGTCCGGCTGGAAGCGCTCGCCTTCATGGTCCATTTCACGGGCGACGTGCATATGCCGCTCCATTCGGGCGACAAGGACGACCGCGGCGGGAACGACCGCAAGGCCGATTACGGGATCAAGCCGGGCCTGAATCTGCACCGGATCTGGGACGGCCCGCTCGCTGAGCGCGCAATCAGCGATCCCGCCGACCCGGTCGTGAGGCGCTATTCCGCCGCCGAGCGCGCCGAGCTGGGCGGTGGCACTCCCGCCGACTGGGGCCGCGAGAGCTGGCAGATCAGCCGAAGCTTCGTCTATCCGACCGCGTTCGACACGGAAAACGTGTGCGAGACCGATTTGCCGATGGAAACGAAGCTGACGCAGGATGACATCGTCCGCGGCGTGCCGATTGCCAAGCGGCGGGTGCAGCAGGCGGGCATCCGCATCGCCGAGCTGCTCGAAAGCGCCTTCGCGCCCGGTGCGCTGCCGCTGCCCGCGCGCCGCTAGAGCAGGCGCTCGGTATCGTAGCGGCTCCCGTCCTTGCGGAAATAGCCTTCGGGGCCGAAGGTCATGTCGATGTCGGGGTAGACCCCCCTGTCTCTCGCCGCATCGCCCGCGCTGACGGCGACATAGACGAAGGGCTCGCCCGAGCGGTTCTGCAGGTGGTGCCCGTTGGCCTCGCCCGCCGGCCAGGCGAGCACGTCGCCCGCGCGCACGGGCGTCTCGCCCCCGTCATCGACCAGCACCGCCTCGCCCGAAACCGCGACCAGCAGTTCATCGACGTCGCTGTGCCAGTGCCGCTGCGAGGACCATGCCCCCGGCTCGAGCACGACATGGCTCGCTCCCATGTGCGTGAGCCCGGCAATCCCCGTGAGCCGCCGGTATCGTCGCCCCGCGACCTGCGCGTCGTAAGGCGCGGGATAGCCCGTCGCATTGGTCTGTTCGATCGCCTCCAGATCGAGCTTGGGCATCGGCGCATTCTCCTGCTAGCGAGGCGAGCATGAGCCGAACTCTCGACCTTGCCAAGCGCCTGATCGCGGCGCCCAGCGTGACCCCCGCGACCGGCGCGGTGTTCGATGAACTCGAAGCGATGCTGGAACCACTGGGCTTTGCCGTTCACCGTTTTACGCGCGGGCAGGGTGCGGACGGCAGCGACGAAGCGCCGGTGGAGAACCTCTTCGCCATTCGCAGCGGGCCGGAAGGCTCGGCCCATTTCGCCTTCGCAGGCCATCTCGACGTGGTCCCGCCCGGAGACGGCTGGGCGAGCGCGCCGTTCGAGCCGACCGTCATGGGCGAACTGCTCCACGGACGCGGCGCGGTCGACATGAAAAGCGCGATCGCCGCCATGGTGACGGCGGTTGGCGACGTCCCGCGCGAGGCGGGGACGATCAGTTTCCTGATAACGGGAGACGAGGAAGGCCCCGCGCTCCACGGGACGCGCGCGCTGATCGACTACATGAACGCCGAAGGCATAAGGCCCGATCTGTGCCTCGTCGGCGAGCCGACCAGCGTCAACCGCTTGGGCGACATGATGAAGATCGGGCGGCGCGGATCGGTCAACATCTGGCTGACGGTCGAGGGCACGCAGGGGCACGTGGCCTATCCGCACATGGCCGACAACCCCATCCCCAAACTGGTGGCGATGCTGGCCGAACTCGACGCGCTGGTGCTCGACAAGGGAACCGACTGGTTCCAGCCATCCAATCTCGAGATCACCGAGATCGAGGTCGGCAACCGCGCGCACAATGTCATTCCCGCCGCCGCCAAGGCGCGCATCTCGATCCGCTTCAACGACCTGCATTCGGGCGCGAGCCTGTCCGAACGCATCGGCGCCATTGCCGAAAAGCACGGCGGGAGCGCGCTGCCGATCATCTCGGGCGAACCTTTCCTGACCGAGCCGGGCGCGTTTTCGCGGCTGGTGGCAGAGGCGATCGAGGCCGAGACCGGAATCGCGCCCGAGCAATCGACCACCGGCGGCACGTCCGATGCGCGCTTCCTTCGCGCGGTGTGCCCGGTGATCGAATTCGGCCTGTGCAACGCGACCATGCACAAGCGCGACGAGGCGGTGGCCATAGCCGACCTCGATGCGCTAGCGCGTATCTATGCGCGCATCGCCGAAGGGGCGCTGGCGCTCGACATGAAGCAGGGGGCCTGACGCTTCGCATGAAAACATGGTTCGCAATACCGCTGTGGCAGCGCGTGATCGGCGCGCTCGTGCTCGGCATCCTCGTGGGTTTCCTGTGGGGGCCGGGGGCGGAAAGCATCAAGATCATCGGCGACATCTTCATCGCCTTCATCAAGATGCTCGTCGTGCCGCTGATCTTCTTCAGCCTCGTTGCGGGTGTCGCGAGCATCGGGGACCTGAGGAAGCTCGGCAGCGTCGGCTGGCGGGCGCTGCTGCTGTTCATCGCCACCGGCCAGATCGCGGTCTGGCTCGGCCTTGCGATCGGCACGCTGCTCGCACCCGGCTCCGGCATCGACGGGCGCAGCATGGCGCTCGATCCGGCCGCCCTCGAAAAGGCGCAGGACCGCCAGCAGAACGCCCAGAGCTTTTCCGAGATGATTCTCGAAACCGTGCCGTCGAGCCCGGTGCAGGTCATGGCGGACGTCAACGTGCTGCCGCTGATCGTCTTCTCGCTTCTCATCGGGATCGGCATCCTGATGGCAAAGGAGGAGGGCGAACCGGTCCTCAAGATCTTCGAAAGCGGGAGCGTCGTCATGCAGAAGGTGACGATGATCGTGATGGAACTGACCCCCTTCGGCGTCTTCGCGCTGATGGCGTGGGTCGCGGGCACGCTGGGCCTCGACGCGCTCCAGGCGCTCGGCTTCCTCGTCGCGCTCAACTATCTCGGCTGCCTGCTCATCATCTTCGTGATCTATGCCGGCATGATAAAGCTGATCGCGCGGCTGCCCGTGGTCGATTTCTTCCGCGGCATCGCCGATGCCATCGCGGTGAGCTATTCGACCGCGAGTTCCAACGCGACGCTTCCCGTGACCCTGCGCTGTGCCGAGCGCAATCTCGGCGTATCGAATTCGGTGGCGAGCTTCATCATCGCGCTGGGCGCGACGATCAACATGAACGGGACCGCGATGTATCTGGGTCTAGCGACCCTGTTCGGCGCGCAGGCCTTCGGCGTGGACCTGTCCTGGGCGGACTATTTCACGATCTCGATCCTCGGCACGCTTGGCGCGATCGGTGCGGCGGGGATTCCAGGGGCGGGTCTCATCATGATGGTGCTGGTGTTCGGCGCGGTCGGCGTGCCGCTGGAAACGATCGCGCTGGTCGCGGGCGTCGACCGGATCATGGACATGATGCGCACCACCACCAATGTCAGCGGCGACGCGGCGGTGGCGACCACCGTGGCGAGCCTGACGGGCGAGCTCGACCGGGCCGAGATGATCAGCGCGGACGACGTATAGTCTCGCCCTCGTTGACCACGATCCTCTCGCCCGCCTTGCCCGGCCCGGCAAGTTCGAGCGGTTCGAACGCGCCGAGGTGACACTGGGCGTTGGGATTGCCGCCGAAGCGGTCCTGCAGCGTGATCGCCATGCCCGAACAGATCTGCTCGCGCCCGAAACCCGCGCTCTGCGTGAAGCCCGAGACCAGCACTCCCTCGCAGGGCAGTTGCAGGCGGTTGAGGTAGAACTGCCCGTCGTTCATGAAAACGATGCTTTCCTCGTCATTGACCACGTAGAAAGTGTTGGCGGTCTGCAGGCAGCGGCGCGGCTCGGCCTCGGCTCGCACAAAGACGCTCGACTCGTCGGGCCAGATGCGGGCATTGGCGACCTTGCCTTCAATTGAGGGAGCGCCTTGCGATCCGCTCATGCAGCCGGTCAGGAAAGCGACCAGCGCGAACGCCGCGCCATGAAGGAGAAGCCTTTCGTTACCCGTCACCCTCCTGCTCCCTTGCCGACTTCACGCGTCTGGCAATCGTCCGACAAGAGTGAATGGCCGGTGAAGCGAAGGCTTTATTCGCCTTCGTCTTCCTCGACATACTCCACCGGCACGAACTGTCCGAGGCCGCAGCCCGCGCCGCGCTGGACGCCGCCGCCGATCTGCTGGAGCGTGTAGATGATCTCCGCGCTGCACAGCCGGGTGATTTCGGTGTCGTAGGTGAAGGCTTCCCAGAGGCCGAGCTGCGGGCAGGAATTGGGCAGCACGTTGCGGTAGACCTTGCCGCCGCGCATCTCGAAATCGATCACGTCGTCGCTGCGTACCGGGGTCTGGCGGATCTGGGCGAGCGGGATGCAGTTCTGGGCTTTGCCGACCACGCGCACCGGCGGGTCGTAGGCGGTCGGGTCGTCGGAACGCTCCCCATCGTCGACCGGCGCGCAGGCCGCGGCGAGCGCGAAAAGGGGTAGGGCGCTAAATATCAGGGCTCTTTTCATGGTCCTCTCCAAAGGCGCGGCCCGACTCGCCCCCCAATCAGGCTCGCGCTCTCCTATTCTTTCCCTGTTTCGGGTCTTCTAGCACTTTCTTGCGGTAGCTGCACAGGTCCGCGACTGTGCAGCGCCAGCATTCCGGCGTGCGCGCCTTGCAGACATAGCGCCCGTGCAGGATCAGCCAGTGATGCGCGTGGAGGCGAAAGGGTCGCGGCACGCGCTTCTCGAGCTTCGCCTCGACCTGGTCGGGCGTCTTTCCCTTGGCGAGACCGGTGCGATTGCCCACACGGAATATATGCGTGTCGACCGCGAAGGTTTCCTGCCCGAACCAGCAATTGAGCACGACATTGGCGGTCTTGCGCCCGACACCGGGGAGCTTCACCAGTTCCTCGCGCGTGTCCGGCACCTCGCCTGCGTATTCGTCGACCAGCAATTGCGAGAGCGCGATGACGTTCTTCGCCTTGGAATTGAACAGGCCGATGGTCCTGATGTGCTCGGTCAGCCCTTCGAGCCCTAGGTCGAGCATCTCCTGCGGCGTTTTCACCTTCTCGAACAGCGCACGGGTCGCCTTGTTCACCCCGACATCGGTCGCCTGTGCGGACAGGGCGACCGCGACGACGAGCTGGTAAGCGTTGCCGTATTCGAGCTCGGTCTCGGGCGCGGGGTTGTCCTCGGCGAGGCGGCGGAAGAATTCGAAGATCCGGTCTTTCGTCACGGCATCGCCCCGTCCTTGCCGCGCGCTTCTTCTTCGCGGTAAGCCTGCATTGCGTCGGAAAATGCCGCCGCGATAATCCCGGTCGGCATGGCGACCAGCCCGATCCCGCCCATCGCGACGAGCGCGGCCAGCACCTTTCCGAGCGGTGTCACCGGCGAGACGTCGCCATAGCCCACCGTCGTCAGCGTGATGATCGACCACCACATCGCGCGCGGGATCGATCCGAATGCCTCTGGTTGGACCTTGCCTTCGGCCCAGTAGAGCGCGGTCGCCCCGCCAAGCAGCAGCACAAGCGCAAGCGCGCCGGTGACGTAGAGGTCATAGCGCCGGTCCACGATCGCCGAACCCAAAGCCTTCAATGCCATCGAGAATTTCCCGAACTTGAGCAGCGCGGCAAGCCGGAACAGGCGCAGCAGGCGCAGGATCGGCGCGCCTGCGAGGATGAAGGGGATCAGCGTGATTACCACCACCACGAGATCGATGAGGGCGAAGAACGAACGCGCCCATTCGCTCCGCTTGGCCCAGTCGCTTTCCGGCCCGGGGCGCTCGGCGACCGCCCACAGGCGCGCGCAGTATTCGGCGAGGAACAGCACGCCGAAGCCGAATTCCGCCCACAGGATCGCGCTCCTGTTTTCGCTCGCGAAGGCGCGTTCCGTGCCGACGATCGCGACCGCGACCGAGGCGAGGATCGCGAGCACGACCAGCCGATTCGTAAGCGTCAGCTTGCCGTCGGTCCGGGCCGAGGCGAACAGCTCGTTGTAGGCTCTCGAACGCAGGGTCACAGGCCGAGCACGTCTTCCATCCGGTAGCGCCCCGGCTCGCGGCCGATCAGCCACAGCGCGCCCTTGACCGCGCCGCGCGCGAAGATCGCGCGGTCCTCGGCCGAATGGGCGAGGGTGATGCGTTCCTGCTCGCCCGCGAAAATGACGCTGTGCTCACCCGCCACGGTCCCGCCGCGCAGGGTGGCGAAACCGATCGCGCCCTCGCGCCTTTCGCCGGTGAAGCCGTGCCGCCCGCTGTCCATCGCGTCCGACAGCGCGACGCCGCGCGCCTCGGCTGCGGCCTCGCCGAGCAGCTTGGCCGTGCCCGAAGGCGCATCGACCTTCATTCTGTGGTGCATTTCCAGCACTTCGATGTCCCATTCCGGCCCGAGCCGCGCCGCCGCTTCGCGCACGAGGTGCGCGAGCAGGGTGATGCCGAGGGACGTGTTGCCGGTCTGGAGCACGGGGATAGCCTTGGCCGCCTCGCCGATGAGGGCGAAATGCTCCTCTTCGAGGCCCGTCGTTCCGACTAGGATCGGGATGCCCGCTGCCTTGGCCGCTTCGAGACTGGCCGCAAGACCGTCCGGCGCGGAGAAATCGACGGCCACTTCGCACTGGCCGAGCAGCGGGACAGGGTCCCCGCCAAGATCGACCCCGACGCAGAATTCGTGGCCCGCCTCCTCGATCGCCGCCGCGATCGCCTGGCCCATCCGGCCCTTGTGCCCGATCACGGCAAATCGCCGCGTGTCCTCGCTCATTGCATTCGCTCCGCCCCTTGTGGTCAAAGGCCTTCATGGCAAAGTTCGAGCGCATCGTCATCCTCACAGGAGCCGGCATTTCCGCCGAAAGCGGGATCGACACCTTCCGCGACGCGGGCGGGCTGTGGGAGCGGCACCGGGTCGAGGATGTCGCAACGCCCGAAGGCTTCGCGCGCAATCCCGATCTCGTGCTCGGCTTCTACGATGCGCGGCGCGCGGCGCTGGAATCGGTCGAGCCAAACGCCGCGCACCGCGCGCTCGCCCGGCTCGAAGCGGAGTTTACGGGCGATCTCCTGCTCGTCACGCAGAATGTCGACAACCTTCACGAGCGCGGCGGGTCGAAGGACGTGCTGCATATGCACGGCGAGCTTTCGAGCGCGCTGTGCACCTCGTGCGAGATGCGCTCGCCGCTCGATGTGCCCCTGCTGGATCGGCCGAAATGCCCCGTCTGCCAGGCGCCGACTCTGCGCCCGGACGTCGTTTGGTTCGGCGAAATGCCCTATAGGATGGAGCGGATCTACGAGGCGCTCGGCACCTGCGACCTGTTCGTCAGCATCGGGACGAGCGGGGCCGTCTATCCGGCGGCGGGCTTTGTGCAGGAGGCGCTGATGAACGGCGCGCGCACGCTTGAGCTCAATCTGGAGCCCTCCGAAGGCAGCCGATTCTTCACCGAATCGCGCCACGGCCGCGCGGGCGAGATCGTGCCGCAATGGGTCGAGGAGGTGCTGGAGGGCTGATCCGGTGTTCAGGGCCGTTCGAGGACGAGGCAGGCTCCCTTGTCACCCGCTTCGCATGCCTCACTGGCCCGTTTGCGCATGGAAACCGGGTCAGAATCGTAGATGTCGCAGACATCCTTCTCGCCGCGGATGCAGGCATGCAAGAAGAAGCGAGCCGCCCTTGCATCATTGCGGGGCCCACCATGCCGACCCAGGTGCAGCGCGGCGAGTTGCGTGCAGCCCTGCGGGGCCGAGCCGCGGCAAGCGAGGGTGAGCGCACCCTCGGCTCCTGCCAGGTCAGTCGGACCGCCCTTGCCGGTCAAAAGCGCTCGCCCGAAATGGAAGCAGGCGCGCGCCGATATGGGATTGCTGTCCTCGCCGCTCTTGCAGACGGTCTTTCCCAGTCGACGAACCAGCGCAAAGTCCGCAGGGCCGCCTTTGGCATTGTGCGCCAATTGCATCAGTATGCCGCAGCCGTCGACGGAACCCAGCCGGCAGGCCCTCGTCGCCGTGCTGCGCGCGGCGCTGTCGCTCTGCGGGCCACCGCGGCCCTTGAGATGCATGACGACCAGTTCGCGGCAGGCCCGCGCGTCTTCAGCATCGCAGGCCTGCTGGTGCAGGCGCCGCGCGGCGGCGTAATCACCATTGCGTTCGGCGTCGAGCGCGCGCTCGTAAGTCTCGCCGGAGGTCTGCGCGCAGAGCGGCGCGGCAAGGATCGCAAGGGCGAGGGCGGCGAGGCGCATTGCTGCACGAGACATGGCACCCGCCTTTAGCGAACAGCCAGCGGGGCACGGTGTAAGGATACGACAGCTACTGCCGCAGGTCGATCGCCCAGATCCCGGCGGCAAGGCACAGGCTCGCGAAGGCCATGGCGGCGGCGATCAGTTTCATGTTCGAGGTGCGGATCGGTGCGGCATCGTGGGAATCCATGCGTTTCTGCACTGCCGACGCGTTGCGTTGGGCGCTCCAGAACACGAACACGCCGATGGCTATGAATAATGTCGCGATGGCCTTCGCCACCCAAGCCGGTTCGAGCTTTCCAAACAGGGCGTTGAAGCCGAGCCCGATCCCGACTGCGGCAAGGCCCGTGCGCATCCAGCCCGCGAAAGTGCGCTCGTTCGCCATGAGCGTGCGGTCCTCGGCCCAGTCGGTCCGGTCCTCCGCCAGTTCGTTCTTGTCCTGCTCGTCGGCCATCTTAAGGTTCTGCCCGCTGCGGTGCGGCAAATGAAAAAGGCCGGCGCTCGGGCCGACCTTTCATGCTTTCGCAGACGATCCCCTTACGATCGCGCCCGGGTCGGCTCTCCGCCGCCCTTGAACTTTTCTTCAGGCTTCGGGCGATGATCGTCGGGTGTTTTCTTCTTCATCTTCTGCCATTGCGAAAAACCGAAGACCGCGCCGGCGCTGAGGATCAAGATATTGAGAAGGGTCATGAATTCATCCTTTCGTTCAATATGGACAACGAAAGGATTACTTGCCGGTTCCATTCACCGGCGCTCCTACGACAGGGCGAGCGCGAGCTGCGTCAGGCCGCGCAGCAGCCCTTGCAGCCCGGATCCTTGGCGATCCTGAGGCTGCGCATGGCGGGCGCCATGCCGTCGAGCAGGTGGAGCGTGCCCCATTGCGGCTGTCCGAATACGCTCACCCCGGCGAGCAGGACCCGCACCGCCTGCATCGCCGCGAAGCTTCCGGTCCAGCCTGCCATCGCGCCCAGCATCCCGTCCTCGGCGCAGGTGTCGCAATCCTCGGCATCGAAGGCATCGCCGACGAAGCAGCGATAGCACGGCTGGTCCGAAAGATGCCCGGCGAAGGCGCCGACCTGACCCTGGAACCGCCCGACCGCCGCCGAGAGCAGCGGCACGCCCGCCGCAACGCAAGCGTCCGAAACAGCGAGGCGGGTTGCGAAATTGTCGGTCCCGTCGAGCACGAGATCGGCTCTTTCGACGAGTGCGCGCGCATTGTCCGGCGTCACCCTTGCGTCGGAAATCTCGACCTCGAGCGCATCGTCGAAATTGGCGAGCCAGCGCCGCGCGCTCGTCGCCTTGCCGTGGCCGACATCGCGGGTGGTGAAGATCGTCTGGCGCTGCAGGTTCGAGACATCGACCACGTCGTCATCGACGAGAGTGAAGCGTCCGATCCCGCTCGCGGCGAGATATTGCAGCGCGGGCGAACCGATCCCGCCGAGGCCCATGACGGCGACGTGCTTGCGGGAAAGCGCGACCTGCCCCGCACCGCCGATCTCGGGCAGGACGATGTGGCGCGCGAAGCGGTCGAGGCGGGCCGGGGAAAGGCTCATGGAAAGCCTGTTGGCATCCTGTGCAACGGTTGTCGACAGAGCTGTGGACAGCCCTGTCGATCACGTGTCGATGCATGGTGGACCGCGCCTGTCGACAGGCCCGCCCAAAGCCGGTGGAAAATGTGTGCGAATTAACTTTCCAGCTGGCGCAGCAGGCTGCGCACGTCGCCGTCCATGTCGGCATCGCGTTGGCGCAGGTCCTCGATCAGGCGAACCGCGTGGATGACCGTCGAGTGGTCGCGCCCGCCGAACTTGCGCCCGATCTCCGGGTAGCTGCGCGGCGTCAGCACCTTCGAGAGGTACATCGCCACCTGCCGCGGACGGACCACGGCGCGGGCGCGCCGCTTCGAACTCATCTCGGCCCGGTCGATCCGGTAGAACTGGCACACCGTGCGCTGGATCTCGTCGATCGTGATCCGGCGGCGATTGGCCGAGAGGATGTCGGTGAGCTGTTCCTCGGCCAGCTGAAGCGAGACTTCCTGCCCGGTCAGCTGGGCATAGGCGATCAGCTTGTTCAATCCGCCGACCAGTTCGCGGACATTGCGGGTGATCGTGCGGGCGAGGAAATCGATCACGTCCTCGGGCACGGACAGCGGAGCGAAGCGCGAGAGCTTGGATTCGAGGATCTTCTTGCGAAGCTCGATATCGGCCGCCTGGATGTCGGCGACGAGGCCCATCGACAGGCGCGAGAGCAGACGCGGTTCGACCCCGTCCAATGCCTGCGGGGCGCGGTCCGCGGCGAAGACCAGTCGCTTACCCTCGGCCAGCAGCGCGTCGATCGTGTAGAGCAGCTCTTCCTGCGCGCTCGCCTTGCCGATTATGAACTGGATGTCGTCAACCAGCAGCAGGTCGAAGCTGCGCAGGCGTCCCTTGAACTCGATCATCTGGTTGGCTTTGAGCGCCTGGACGAATTCGACCATGAAACGCTCGGCCGAGCAGTAGAAAATCCGCGCGCGCGGGTGTGCCTGGAGATAGGCGTGGCCGATAGCGTGGAGCAGGTGCGTCTTGCCCTGCCCGGTCGCGGCCTTGAGATAGAGCGGGGAGAACTGTGGCTTCTCGCTCGCCGCCATGCGCTGCGCGGCATTGCAGGCGAGCACGTTGGCTTCCCCGGTCACGAAGGCGGCGAAGGTCAGCGAGGGATCGAGCCCGACCGAGCCGGTGAAACCCGCATCGCCGATCGTGCCCGCCGCGACCGCGATCGAGCTGGCCCCGTCGTTGGCCGCCCGGCGCGAATCGTCGAGCTGGAGCTCGGGCAGCTGGCGGCGCCCCGGATGGACCTGGATGCGCACCTGGCGCACTTCGCTGCGCGCGATCTTCCAGGCGAGCTGGAGCCGGTCGCGGAACCGGTCATTGACCCAGTTCGCGGCGAATTCGGTCGGCAGGAAAAGATCGAGCGTGCCGGTTTCCTTGTCGATGCCGCCGAGCTGGATCGGGCGGATCCACTGGCTGTGCAACTGATGGCCGAGATCCTTGCGCAGCCCCTGGCTGATATCGGCCCAGTCTGCGGCGAGGTTCACGGCTTCGGCATCTTCCATAAGATCATCGTCGGTGGAGCGGCGCGTGACCCGCGCCTTGTCTATTCTATGCACCATCACATCCCCAATTCGTCCTCGCACCCGGAAAGCAGGGCCCGGGCGGCACACCTTCTTTTCGACAGGCAATATCCGTCCAGTCCCGGGAATCGCGGTTCCTCGGGATGCCCCCTGTCGATCGGATTTTAAGAACCCGGACTGTCCCGCCCCGGGTGAGCAACGAATAAAGAACCGTTCGCCCGCCAAGGCAAGAAGGCTCGTTTAAAAAAAGTGAAATAATCCTGTTGACTCGGCGCAAGCCCGCAGCCTTCCGTTCAAGTGCCTGTTTTGCTTTGCGAAGCGATTTCCGGCCCCTGCGAATCGTAGGGATTCCTTGCATTTTGCGCGCGGCTCGCGGTCGCATTTGTCGCACGAAAAAAGGGCTGCGCCCGACAAGCGCAGCCCCATCTGAAAAGCTCGGTCTCAATTACCCGCAAGACGGGTAGAATCACCTATCGATCCGCGCCTGATGATTCGCCCCAGAAGGCGTCGCAAGCGCCTCGGTCAGAGAGCCGAGACGCGCTTCGACAGGCGCGACATCTTGCGCGCGACAGTGTTCTTGTGAAGCACGCCGCGGGCGACGCCGCGCTGCATTTCGGGCTGGGCCGCCTTGAGCGCATTGGCCGCCGCGTCCTTGTCGCCGGATTCGATCGCGGTCTCGACCTTCTTGATGAAGCTGCGGATGCGGCTCATGCGGGCGGTGTTGATTTCCGCGCGGCGATTATTGCGGCGGATGCGCTTACGGGCTTGCGGCGTGTTGGCCATGTCGTCTCGTCTGTCTCGCGTTTGTGTCGGCGTGGCCGGTCGCGGCCATGCGGATGGTTCGATGCTCGGTCAAAGGGTCGGTCGGCGGCACGGGGACGCACCGGTCCCGTCGCCGGAAAGCGCGCCACATAGGGCGAAGGGGGCGCAAGGTCAACGATTCCCTTGCTTCGTGCCCCGTGAACCAAGTCAGCGCTGGCATTTCGGGCAGAACCACGTGCTCCGCCCGCCCTGTGCAAAGCGGCGGATCGTACCGCCATCCACCCGCGGGCAGGCTTCGCCAGTGCGGCCATAAACATCGAAGCGAGTCGCGAAATAGCCCAGTTCCCCGTCGGGCGCTGCATAGTCGCGCAAGGTCGAGCCGCCGTCGCGGATCGAGGCTTCGAGCACCTCCTTTATCGCAGGGACGAGCCGGGCGAGCTGGGGCTTCGTCACCTTGCCGCCGGCTTTCCTCGGATGGATGCGCGCGCGCCACAGCGCTTCGCAGACATAGATGTTGCCGAGCCCGGCCACGATCCGCTGGTCGAGCAGGCACAGCTTGATCGCCTGCTTGCGTCCGGAAAGCGCGACCTTGAGGTGCTCCGGTCTCAGGTCCGGGCCGAGAGGTTCCGGGCCCATTGCGGCGAATTGCGGCCATTCCCCCAATGCGTCCGTCGCGAGGAGATCGACCGAGCCAAAACGCCGCGGGTCGCACAGGGCGAAGCGGTGCTCCTTGGTCTCGAGCACCAGATGGTCGTGGATGTCGGGTGCGGCCGGATCGATGCGCCAGCGCCCGCTCATCCCGAGATGGAAGACCAGCGTGCGCGCCCGGTCGGTATGTATGAGCCCGTATTTCGCGCGTCGGCCCATCTGCGTGACCCGAGCGCCTGTCATTACCTGCACCAGATCGGCCGGGAAGGGACGCCTGAGGTCGGGCCGGTTCACCGTCACGCGCGTGATCCGTTCGCCTTCGAGAAAGCGGGCGAGGCCGCGCACGGTGGTTTCGACTTCGGGCAGTTCGGGCATCTTGGCGCTTGTGATCGGGCGGCCTGCAGGCCGCAGGAAAGGGATGCCCGCTTTCGCCCCGCGAGCGCGCGAATACAAGGTCTTTGCCCGGCGCGCTTTTCACCCTAAGGCATGGCCATGAACGACAAAGCCTCTTCCAGCCCCGAAACCGTCTCCTTCGGTTACGAGGACGTGACGCCGGAGGAAAAGACCCGCCGCGTCGGCGCGGTCTTCACCAGCGTCGCGCAGAAATACGACGTGATGAACGACGCCATGTCGGCGGGGATGCATCGGCTGTGGAAGGATCGCTTCGTCAAGCGGGTGAAGCCGCAGCCGGGCGAGCAGGTGCTCGACATGGCGGGGGGCACGGGCGACATCGCCTTTCGCATGGTCGCGCGTGGGGCGCACGTGACGGTCGCCGACATCAACCAGGAAATGCTCGACGTCGGGGCGGAGCGCGCGGTCGAGCGCGGCGGAAGCGAGGACGAGGGCAGCCTCGTTTTCACCCGGCAGAATGCCGAGGAAGTCGATTTCGCAAGCAACAGCTTCGATGCCTACACCATCGCCTTCGGCATCAGGAACGTCACTCATATCGATCGCGCGCTGGCCGAGGCGCACCGCGTGCTGAGGCCCGGTGGGCGGTTCTTCTGTCTCGAGTTTTCGACCGTCGAATGGTCCGGGCTTAAAGAAGCCTACGACATCTATTCCGACCAGCTTCTGCCGCGCATGGGACAGGTGATCGCGGGGGATGCCGATTCCTATCGCTACCTCGTCGAATCGATCCGCAAGTTCCCGCGCATGGCCGAGTTCGAAAGGATGATCGCTGAGGCCGGCTTCGTGAACACCAAGGTCGAGCCGATCATGGGCGGGCTCGTCGCGATCCATTCGGGCTGGAAGGTCTGATCCGCACGCCCTTGGGGAACCCATCGCCGCTTCGAGCGCAATGAGCTGACATGACCGCGCCCGCTATTCATCTTCTGCGCCTCGCCAACTGGGGTACGACGCTCGCCCGTCGCCGTGCGCTGGTCGGGATCGAGGAGGATCCGAACGCGCCCACCGCGCTGCGGCGGCTGGTGAAGCTCGCCCGTCTAGCGACTTTCACCAGCGCCAGGGGACCGCGCGATTACGCCGGGGCGTTCCGCGCGATCGGGCCGGCGGCGATCAAGCTCGGGCAGAGCCTTGCGACGCGGCCCGATCTCGTCGGCGAGGAAGCGGCGCACAACCTCCTCAGCCTGCAGGACAACCTCCCGCCCGTTCCCTTCGAGAAAATCCGCGAGCAGATCGAGGCGAGTTTCGAGCAGCCGCTCGAGGCGCTTTTCGCCGAGGTCGATCCCGTGCCGGTCGGAGCTGCCTCGATCGCGCAGGTCCACAAGGGGGTGACGAGCGACGGGCGGAAGGTCGCGATCAAGGTGCTGCGCCCCGGCATCCGGCAGAAATTCGCGCGCGACATCCAGACTTACGAATGGGCCGCCGCCCATGTCGAGGCGATGGGCGGGGAAGCCAGCCGCCTGCGCCCGCGCCTGACCATCGCCAATTTCAAGCGCTGGTCGAATTCCGAACTCGACTTGCGCCGCGAGGCCGCCTCGGCTTCCGAACTTGCCGAGCAGATGGCGGGCGTTGGCGGCTACCGCATTCCCGAAATCGACTGGGACCGCACCAATGGCCGCGTCCTCACCATCGAGTGGATCGACGGGGTCAAGATTTCCAATGTCGAGGCGCTGAAGGAGCGCGGCCACGATCTGCCCGCGATCGCCGAAAGGCTCGTCATCAGTTTCCTGACCCAGGCGATCAGCGCGGGCTTCTTCCACGCCGATATGCACCAGGGCAACCTGTTCGTCGAGGACGACGGCACCATCGTCGCGATCGATTTCGGGATCATGGGCCGGATCGACCGGCGCGCGCGGCAATGGCTGGCCGAGATCCTCTATGGCCTGACGACAGGCGATTACCAGCGAGTAGCCGAAATCCATTTCGAGGCGCAATATGTGCCCTCCTACCACTCGGTCGGCGAATTCGCGACGGCTCTGCGCGCGGTCGGAGAGCCGATGCGCGGCAAGCCGGTGAAGGAGCTTTCGGTCGGCCAGATGCTCGACGGGCTGTTCGCGATCACCCGCGATTTCGATATGCAGACCCAGCCGCACCTCCTGCTTCTGCAGAAGACCATGGTGATGGTCGAAGGGATCGCGACCCAGCTCAATCCCGACATCAATATGTGGGACACCGCCGCGCCCTATGTCCGATCGTGGATCAGGGACGAGTTGGGGCCGGAAGCAGCGCTGGCGGATCGGCTGAAAGAGGACACCGAGACACTTCTGCGCTTGCCCGGGCTTATCCGCCGGCTCGAGGAGAAATTCCCGCCTAAGGGCGGTGCGCCCGAACCGCCGCCGCTGCCCGACATCCCGCTCATCACCGATCGCCGCGAGCGCGAAGGCGGGTCGCTGCTGGGATACCTGTTCGCCGGCGCTCTTGGCGCAGGCGCGATGTGGGCGCTTCTGGCTGCGGGACTGTTCGGCTGAGGGGTCTCAGTCCCCGCGCTCGGCGAAAGCGCCACTCGGCAGGATGCGGCTCGCGACGAGGATCAGGATCACCGTCACCGCCTCTACCCCCATCGGCATGACCCAGTTCACGTAGAAGCCATCGGTAATGAGGCTGTAGGCCCGGGCAAGGAAAGTCAGGCCGAAGATCGCACCTGCGACCAGCAAGGCATCGCCGCGCCGCTTCCACGCGCCGACAATCAGGCACGCCCCCGCGACGACGAAATAGGCGAAGAAATCTCCCCGCAGGCTCGACATCCCCTGCGCACCGCGCGGGACGAGGCCGAAGCTGCCGCCCATCGCCGCGGGATCGAACAGGAATGACCCGCCGATGATCATGAAGACCAGCCCCGCAAGGAACAAGGCGGCGCGCAGCAATGTGACGGTCATGGCGATTTTCCCTTCCGCTATGCCGTGCTTATGGCGCGGTTGCGCGGCCCGTCTCAAGCCGTTTTGCGCGCGCCGTCCCCGGCTCTATAAGTGAAACCTTAACCATGCCGGGCGCAAGGCAACCGCTGGCCCTTGGCGGCGAAGGGCCGGAACGCTAGGTGAAACGCGCGCGAGGCGGCGGGGCTGTTCCCCCGTCCAGAGGAGATGCATGACGCGATGAGCGGCGCTGGGCCGAAAATCCTGCTGGTCGTGGGCGGCGGTATCGCGGCCTACAAGTCGTTGGAGCTCGTCCGCCTCATCCGCAAGGGCGGGGGCGATGTCACCTGCGTCGTGACCAAGGGCGGTCAGCAGTTCGTCACGCCCATGTCGCTTGCCGCGCTTTCGGAAAACCAGGTCTACACCAGCCTGTTCGATCTCAAGAACGAGGTCGAGATGGGGCATATCCAGCTATCGCGCGAGGCGGACCTCGTCGTCGTCTGCCCCGCCACCGCCGACTTAATCGCCAAGATGGCGAGCGGGATCGCCGATGATCTCGCCACCACGCTGATCCTCGCCACCGACAAGCCGGTGATGGCGGTCCCGGCGATGAACGTGAAGATGTGGGAGCACGAAGCGACCCAGCGCAATCTCGAATGGCTGCGGCAGGCGGGCGTCACCGTGCTCCACCCGGACGAGGGCGCGATGGCTTGCGGTGAATTCGGCTATGGTCGCCTGCCCGAACCGCACGCGATCTGGCGAGAGATCGCGGCGCATTTCGGGATAGAGATCGAGGAACCGGCCCCGGCGCCAATCCCCGCTGCCAACGACAGCGCGCCTGTCGACGAGGAAGACAGCGACGGCGATGTCGGCCGCGGGCTCGGCGGATTGCTTTCGCGGATCATCCCGCGCTCCACCGCCAAGCGGACGCACGAGGAGATCGAGGCCGAATACGCCGACTTCGAAGGAGACTTCGAACAGGGATCCGAAGGCGAGGAGGGCCGCGAGGGCGAGGAGCTTCCCCCCGAGGAAGAGACCCCCGAGTTCAAGCCCGATCTCGGTGGCCCGCTGCTGGCGAAGAAGGGTGCTGCGTCCTCCGCCCCTCCGATCGATCCCGAGGCGCTCAATCACGAATTCGACCAGCGCAAGGCTCCGCCCGAACGGCTCGAACCTGCCGCGCTCGAAAGCGCCGATGCCGAGGCGCCTGGCTTCGAGGTCGATGCCTCCTACCGACCGCTCAAGGGCCGTCACGTGCTCGTTACCGCCGGTCCGACCTGGGAAGCGATCGACCCGGTGCGCTATATTGCCAACCGCTCTAGCGGGAAGCAGGGCTTCGCCATTGCCGCCGCCGCCGCCGCGCTGGGAGCCAAAGTGACGCTGGTCGCGGGGCCAGTCTCGCTCCGCACGCCCGAAGGCGTTACCCGCGTCGACGTCGAATCGGCCGAGGACATGGCGAAGGCGGTGAAGAAGGCTCTGCCCGCCGATGCCGCAGTGATGGTCGCTGCGGTCGCCGACTGGCGGCCCAAGGAATATCGCGGTGAGAAAATCAAGAAGCGCGGTTCGGCCCCGCCGGCGCTTATTCTGACCGAGAATCCCGACATCCTCACCAATCTCGCAGGCGGCAAGGACCGGCCCGAACTCGTGATCGGCTTCGCTGCCGAAACCGACAAGGTGGTCGAGAACGCCCGACAGAAGAGGAAACGCAAGGCGGCGGACTGGATCATCGCCAACGACGTGTCGGGAGACGTGATGGGCGGTGACGACAACCTCGTCCACATCGTCAGCGAAGACGGGGTCGAGACTCTCGAACAGATGCCCAAGCGCGATGTCGCCATGGCGCTCGTCGAGCGCATCGCCGCCAGCCTCAAGGCCGAAGCCGCCGAATGAGCGCGGGCGACACGGTTCCGGTCGAATTGAAGCGCCTGCCGCACGGCGAGGGGCTGGACCTGCCCGCCTACGCGACGCCGGGCGCAGCGGGGATGGACGTGGTTTCGGCCGAGGACGTGACGATCGCGCCGGGCGCGCGCCATCCGGTCGCGACCGGCCTCGCGCTCGCCATTCCTGCGGGATACGAAATCCAGGTGCGTCCGCGCTCGGGCCTAGCGTTCAAGCACGGGATCACCGTGCCCAACACGCCGGGGACGATCGATTCGGATTATCGCGGAGAATTGAAGATTCTTCTCATCAACCACGGGACCGAGCCGTTCGCGATCGCACGGGGCGACCGCGTGGCGCAGCTGGTGCTGGCACCGGTCGTGCAGGCCGCCTGGCGCGAGGTCGAGGAACTCGACGCGACCGAGCGCGGCGAGGGCGGCTTCGGCTCGACCGGCGGGCACGCGAAGCTTTAGCGAGCGCAGGCAAAAGAGCAAAAGAAAAGGCGGCGCCGATCCCATGGCGCCGCCTCCCTCCCATCCTGTGGGGCCGGGTCCGACCCGGCTCAGTCGATTTCCTTGACCTTCTTGCTGTCGTCGTCGCGGATCGTGATCCGCAGCGTCTCGCCAGAATTGCCGGGGAAATCGGTGAAGATCGCCTCGACGAGGTTGGGCACGAGAGTCTGCAGCCGGTTCGTGCGCGAAACCGCCTGGGCCTGCCCTTCGAACAGGCGTTCGCCGGTCGCGGTCGAATCGATCTTGATGTCGATGCCGCTGGTGTAGACGGTGTAACTGCGCACCTGGGGGCCGGCGAGCCACGGATCGTAGAAGCCGAAGCCCCAACCGCGATTGAAGCCGCCCCAGCCGCCCCAGCCGCCCCACGCGCCCCACGGCCCGAAGGCCGGGCCGGCGCCGATATTGGACGTCCGCACGCGTTCGCGCCCGTTGTCGACATCATAGTCGAAGCGCACCAGCAATGTCGCCTCTGCAGGCGAGTCGGCGCGGGTGTAGCCGAGTTCGGAGAGCTCCTCGGCGACGAGATCGGCATACATCGCGAATTCGAGACCGCCGGCGAGTTTCGGGTCTTCCGCGACCACGGCAAAGCTTTCCCCCTGCGGTGCGGGAAGCTGCGCCGCGAAGCGCGACACGTCGGCCTTGAAGGGTGTGGCGCAGGCCGCGAGGCTGCCGGCGAGGGCGAGCGCGAGGCCGATGCGGACCGTGGCCGTGTAAGAGCGTCTGGTCTGGTTCATGTTAGAATGTTTCATGGCATACCTTTTGCGAGTTCACCAGTGCCTTCACGCCTCGCCCGGCAGATCGCCATGCCCTCTCGTTCCCCGGATGGGAGAGCTTTCGTTTCAGGGGCATGGCGGCCCGCCTGTTCCCGGCGGCTCGTCCGACAGCCACGTTTCGATCCTGCGACCTGACCGGCGCGCGGATGCAGCACCGTCATGCCGTCCTTATACGCACCGGGCCTGAACCCTCATTGAACGCATACAAGCCCCGCTTCGTCGGAAAAGGTCATAATTTCAGGGTTTTCTACCGGTTTCAGCCGCGCACGAGCCCAAGTGCGCGATAGGCTGCGTCAAGAGTCGGCGCGCCGCGTTCGCGCGCTTGCGCGGCACCGCGCGCGAGGATCGCATCGAGCGCTTCCTCGTCGGCCTTGAGTTCCCGGAAACGGGCATTGATCGGGCTGAGCGTCTCCACCAGCACTTCGCCAAGCTTCGGCTTGAACGCGCCGAAACCCTCGCCGCCGTGCTCGGCCAGCACCTCGGCGCTGCTCATGCCCGTGAGCGCACCGTAGATCCCGACGAGGTTCCTCGCCTCGGCCCGGCCTTCGAGCCCGGCCTCTTCGGACGGCAGGGGTTCGGGATCGGTCTTGGCCTTCTTGACCTTCTTCATGATCGTGTCGGCGTCGTCGACGAGATTGATCCGGCTCATGTCGGACGGGTCGGACTTGCTCATCTTGGCCGAGCCGTCGCGCAGCGACATGATCCGCGCGGCGGCGGGCGGGATGTAGGGCTCGGGCAGGGTGAAGAGCGGCGCGTCCTCGGGGCAGAAATCATTGTTGAACTTCTGCGCGATGTCGCGGGCAAGCTCGAGATGCTGTTTCTGGTCTTCGCCCACCGGAACGTGCGTCGCCTGGTAGAGCAGCACGTCGGCGGCCTGCAGGACGGGATAGGTGAACAGCGCGACCGACTGGCCCTCGCGGTTCTTGCCCGCCTTGTCCTTCCACTGGGTCATGCGGTTGAGCCAGCCCATCCGCGCCGTGCCGTTCAAAAGCCATTGCAGCTCGGCATGGGCGGGAACCTGGGCCTGGTTGAACAGCACGGTCTTGGCCGGGTCGACCCCGCAGGCGACGAGGGTCGCGACCATTTCGCGCGTCGCCTCGGTGAGTTCGGCGGGCGAGTGCGGCATGGAAAGCGCGTGGAGGTCGGCGAGGAAGATGAAGCATTCCCCGCCCGCCGCGACGGCTTCGTCCTGCAGCTTCACGTAATTGACGATGGCGCCGAGGTAATTGCCGAGATGGGGCTTTCCGGTGGGCTGGATGCCGGAGACGACTCGCATTGTCATTTCGCTTTCTTCGTTAGGGCGGCGATGCGCCGGCGGTCGATCGCGCCGACCGCGAAGGCGATGCCGAAATAGACGACCGCAGCCGCGCCGACGAGCGCGAGCAGGGCCGCGAGCCGCGCCAGCACGCCGGCGGCGAACCAGTCGGTTAGCAGGTCGCGTGCGTAGAACAAGGCGGCACCCATTGCCGCGGCGGCGATAATCTGCCGACCGATCCGCAAGAGGAGCACGCCTGGCACGCGGTAAAACCCGCGCCGTGCAAGCACGACCAGCAGGAATCCGACGTTGATCCATGCCCCGATGACGCTGGCGAGCGCGACACCGACCACACCGAGCGTTTCGAGCACGATGAAGGTGAAGGCGATGAACACGCCGAGCGCGATGAAGGCCGCCACCACCGGCGTCTTCGTGTCCGCGCGCGCGTAGAAATTCGGAACGAGAACCTTCACCAGCACATAGGCCGGAAGGCCCAGCACCAGCATCGCGAGCACCTCGCCCGTGACCGCCGCATCGGCAAGATCGAACCGCCCGCCTTGGAAGATCATCGTGACGAAAGGCTCCGCACAGATCGCCAGCGCCACCGCCGCCGGGATGGTGAGCAGCATGGCCAGCTCGATCGCGTCCGACTGGATCCGGTCCGCGCCTTCGCGGTTGTCACTGCCGACGAATTTCGACAGCGTCGGCAGGATCGCGGTCGACAGTGCGATGCCGATGATGCCCAGCGGCAACTGGTTCAGCCGGTCGGCGTAATTCATGTAGCTCACCGCGCCGTCCTCGAGCTGGTTGAGGAAATAGAGCTGGACCAGCGTGTTGATCTGGTAGGCTCCTCCCCCGATCGCTGCGGGCAGGGCGATGATCGCGAGCCGTTTTACCTCGGGCGTGATTCGCGGCCACATCAGCTTTGGACGGAATCCTTCGACCCGCGTCCAGTAATAGAGCCAGGCGAGTTGCATCATGCCCGCCCCGGTCACCGCCCAGGCTATGGCGTAGGCCGTTTCGGCGACGCTCGCCCCGGTCGCATCCATCCACCGCTCGCCCATGAGCAGCGCGGCGATGAGGACGAGGTTAAGGATGATCGGAAAGCTCGCGCCGGGCGCGAATCGCGAGACCGAATTGAGCATTCCCGTGAACAGTGTCACGAGGCTGACGAGGATGATGTAGGGGAACATGATCCGCGCGAAATCGACCGCGAGCGGGTAGGTTTCGGGATCGACCGGCTTTTCCGACAGCACCCAGATCACGCCGGGCATGGCGATTTCGAACACCGCCACCAGCGCGATCAGCACCGGCAGGAAGACGCTCAGCACATCGGCGGAGAAGCTGCGCGCGTCCTCCAGCCCCTCCTGCGGGTCGTCCTTGCCGTGGAGGCGCTTGGAAAACATCGGCACGAAGGCGGCCGAGAACGCGCCCTCGGCGAACAGGCGGCGGAAGACATTGGGGATGATGAAAGCCTGGAACCAGGCATCGGTGACCGCATTCGCGCCGAGCACGCGCGAGAAGATCATCTCGCGCGCCATCCCGGCAACGCGGCTTGCAAGGGTCAGCGACCCGATCGTGCCGACATTCCTGAGCAGGCTCATGGGAACGAGGTCCGCCTTGCCGCCCGCCGCGGGGTGCGGGTCAGGCGTCGCCGCCCGGCGCCGGCGCCGCGCCTTCGGCCTGCTGCTGGCGGCGCGCGTTCAGCTGTTGGACATAGAGCCCGTTGAAATCGATCGGGTCGACCACCAGCGGCGGGAAGCCCGCGTCGCGCACCGCGTCGGCGACCACTCGGCGGGCGAACGGGAAGAGCAGGCGCGGCGCTTCGGCATAAAGGAAGGCGTGGCCCTGATCCTCGGGGATGTTGCGCATCCCGACAAGGCCGCAATAGGCGAGCTCGACGAGGTAGAAATTGCCCTTCTCTCCGCTCGCGGTGATGTTGATCTTGAGCGTGACCTCGTGGACTTCCTGCCCGACCGGCTCTGCGCCGATGTTGAACTGGACGTCGATCTTGGGCTGGCCCTGCCATTGGTAGACATCGGGCGCGTTCGGATTCTCGACCGACAGGTCTTTGATATATTGCGTGATGATCGCGGCCGCCGGCTGGTTGTCCGCGCCGTTCGCGCCCTGCTGGTTGTCGAGATTGGTGAGAACGTCGCCTTCTTCGGCCATGGGAATCGTCTTTCGAATAGGATATGATCTGAATGCGGGCGCCCATCGGGCTTGCGGCGCGCGCGTAGCACCGGTGCAGCAAGCCCGCAACCTGACGCGGGCAAGATGCGCGTGGCATGGTGCAAGGACGCGGCAGGCGCCCGGAAGGAGCGATATCGCACCAGACGCAGCGAAAATGCGGCAATTTGCAACCCATCGGGCGTTGGCGAATTGTAATTGATGCCTATTTCAGGCACGACAGGGGTTCATGCGTTGTTGCACGGGAGGAGTGCCGCAACCACAAATCGAGATCGGGTTCCATTCTGATGGTAGAAATCGTCATCCTCGCCATGATCGCCGCCTTTCTCGGGCTGCGGCTCTATTCCGTGCTCGGGCGCCGGGCCGAACATGAAGAGGAGTCGATCCCGCAGCGCTTCGAGCCGGGCAAGGACGACGACCGGCGCGCCGCCCAGCAGCCGCAATATGCGCCGGCCGCGCCGCAGCGCGTGATTGAGATGGACGGCGTCATGCCCGCGGTCGAGCGCGGCATCCGCGAAATCGCGCAGGCCGACAGCCGCTTCGACCTCGCCCAATTCCTCGAAGGGGCGAAGGGCGCGTATGAAATGGTGCTCGAAGCCTTCTGGAGCGGCGACCGCGAAACCCTGCGCGAACTGTGCGATGATGACGTTTACGAAGGCTTCGTCGCCGCGATCGATGCGCGCGAAGAAGCGGGCGAGACGCTCGAGAACAAGCTCATCCGGATCGAGGAAACGCGCATTCATTCCGCCTCGCTCGACGGCGGTCGCGGTGGTCGCACGGCGCGTATCGCGGTGCTGTTCGTGGCCGATATCGCGGCGGTGACCTATGACAAGGATGGCAATGTGATCGCCGGCTCGCTCGACGATGCGATCGAAAGCCGCGACGTGTGGACCTTCAGCCGCAATGTCGCCTCGCGCGATCCGAACTGGCTGCTCGACGAAACAGACGAGGGTTGAACAAAGCCCGGTCGCGCGCTCCTGCCGCGCGCGTGCGCCGGGGCAGGGAAGGGCAATGCGCTCACTACCCTCACTTGCATTCCTGCTGATGCTGGCCGGATGCGCTGCTGTTCCCAGTGGCGTTGCGCCCCGGGCTTCCTTGCCAACGGCTGCCACCAGCGCCGCACTCGCCGGTGTCGCGCGCGGACCCGCGCTCGGCGCGCTCGGCCTGACGCAGGCCAACGCGGCCGCCGCACTTGCCTCGTTCCGCGAATCCTGCCCGAAACTGCTGGCGCGCGAGGATGCGAGCGGCCTGTCCGCGCCTGCCGATTGGCGCGCTTCCTGCGCTGCAGCCGGGCGCTGGCCCTTCGCCGATGCCCGCTCCTTTTTCGCCACCTTCTTCGAACCCGTCCGCGTCGGCTCGGGCGAAGCCTTCGCGACGGGCTACTACGAGCCCGAAATCCTCGCCAGCCGCACGCGCCGGCCCGGTTTCGAAGTGCCGGTCTATGCCATGCCCCCCGACCTCGAGCGCGATTGGCCGGACAGCGTGCCGCCCGCCGAGCGCGAGGGCCGCCCGCCGCTCGGCCGGCGCGATGCAAGCGGCGCTTTCGTTCCCTATTACAGCCGCGCCGAGATCGAGGACGGCGCGCTTGCGGGCCGCGCCCCGGTGATCGCCTGGGCGGCCGACCCGATCGAGTTCTTCTTCCTCCAGATTCAGGGCTCGGGCCGCCTGCGCACGCCCGAGGGTGAGGTGATCCGCATCGGCTATGCCGGGCAGAACGGGCGCGCCTACACTTCGATCGGCGCGCTGATGCGCGAGCGCGGCCTGCTGGGCGAGGGGCCGGGGCGATACCCCGGCTCGATGCAGGGCATCATGGCCTACCTGCGGGAGAACCCGGCGCAAGGCCGTGCGCTGATGCGCGAGAACGAAAGCTGGGTCTTCTTCCGCGAACTGACCGGCGACGGCCCGATCGGCGCGCTCGGCGTGCCGGTGCGCCCTCGAGCTTCCGTCGCCGCCGATCCGCGTTTCGTGCCCTTGGGCGCGCCGGTCTGGCTCGACCTCGACCGCGACGAGGCCGACGGGCTGTGGATCGCGCAGGACACCGGCGGCGCGATCAAGGGAGCGAACCGCTTCGACACCTTCTGGGGCGCGGGCGAAGCAGCGCGCGCCACCGCCGGCACCATGAGCGGACGGGGCGAGGCGCTGGTGCTGCTGCCCAAGCCCGCGGCCCTGCGGCTGGAGCGCGGGCGATGAGCGCCCCGCGCGGCCTTTCGCCCGAGGAGCGTGCGGCGTGGGCGCGGCTGGCCGAAAGCGTTACCCCGCTCCCCGGGCGCGTCCCTCCTCCGGTCAAGCAGCCCGGACCGACGCGGCCCGGCAAGCAAGCGCGACCTGCTGCGGCGAAAAGCCCGCCCGCAAAGCCCCGCCCGCAGCCTTCGCCGCGAGCCCCCGCCCCGCGCCCGCGCTTTTCCTCCGAACTCGATTCGCACTGGAACCGACGGCTGAAGGCGGGCCGCGTGACGCCCGATCTCACGCTCGACCTTCACGGCCACACGCTCGACACCGCCCATTCGCGGATCATGGACGGGCTCGACCAGGCGCGCGCGATGGGGGCGCGGGTGGTGCTGGTCGTCGCCGGGCGCGAGCGGCCGGTCGATCCCGCCGACCGGATGGAGCGGCGCGGCGCGATCCGGGCGAAGCTGCTCGACTGGCTCGCCGCGAGCCGCCATGCCGACAGCGTCGCCGCCGTGCGCCGCGCCCACATCCGTCACGGCGGCGAAGGGGCGCTCTACCTCGTCCTGAAACGCGCGCGTTGAGCAAGGCTTAGCTTCCGCTGGCGCGGTTGCCCCTACTGGACAGGCAGACGACCGCTTGCCATGGTCGGACCACCGAAGAACAGGGGGAAATCAGTGAAGATCAAGCTTTTCGCCGCGCTTGCGGCTGCGTCTCTTGGCGTCTGCGGTGCCCTTCTGGGCGCACCGGAAGGCGCCGCGCAGACCGAGGCCGAGCCGTGGAACGCATTGTCGATCGACGACATCACGACCGTTTCGACACGCACGCTCACCAAGAGGGTGCTCGAACAGTCGAGCATTGCCGAACTGCGTGAAGCCGCCGAGAGGGGCGATGCCCGCGCGGCCTATTTCCTGGGCTATGCCTACAAGCGCGGGCTCGGCGGGGTCGAAGTCGACCTGGAGCGCGGTTACGGACTGGCCGAGCGGTCCTGCCAGCAGGGCGACCGGCGCGGCTGCGTCTCGCTCGCCTATACCTTGTTCAACGGCGACGGGGTGGCCGAGGACGTTCCGCGCGCACTCGCCCTGTTCGAGACCGGCTGCCGCGAAGGGATCGCCTTCGCCTGTGTCTCGCTCGCCTCGATCCACCAGAACGGCACTAACGGCGTGGCCAAGGACGCGGCGCGCGCCGAGCGGTTCTACCGCGAAGGCTGCGTCGGCAATTACGGCCTGTCGTGCCGCTATGCCGGCGAGGGCTTTCGCACCGGTCGCGCCGGGCCGCAGAATTACGAGGCGGCCCATACATTCTTCGCGCAGGGATGCAGGCTGGAGGATTCTGTCTCGTGCTTCTACGCGGCGCGCACGCTCCAGCAGAGCCGTCCGCGCAGCGATGCCTCGATCTATCCAACCGTGCGCGAGTTCTACGCGACCGGCTGCGAGAAAAAGGTCGCCGCGGCCTGCTTCAATCTCGGCGCGATCTACAACGAAGGGCGCAACGGCCAGGCGCGCGATACCGTCAAGGCCGTTCCGTGGATGGAGAGGGCCTGCGACCTCGGCTACGACAACGGTTGCTACAATCTCGGCTCCTGGCTGATCGACGGGCGCGCCGGACGCAGGGACGTGCGCCGCGCGATCGAACTGCTCGGCCCCCTTTGCCTGCGGGACGAGGATCCCGACATCCAGGCGTGCAACAATGCCGGGACCGCCGCCTATCGCGGCTCGGGGCTGGCTGCACCCGATTACGACACGGCGCGCATCTACTACGAGCAAGCCTGCTACATGGGCGCGCTGGTCGCTTCGTGCCGGACCCTGTCGGATATGTTCCGCGACCGCCAGATCGCGCCTGCCTTCGCGGGCGAACGGCAATGGCTCGATGCGCAATTGTGCTTCAAGGCGGCCGAAGGCGATTACTGCGATGCGCGCACGGCCCAGCACAAGGTCTACCGCCTGGCTCGCAGGGGGTCCTTTGGCGAAGCGCAGATCGCATCGGCGAACCTGTGCGCTGCGGGCGACGGGCTCGGCTGCAAGTTCCAGGAGGTCCTGCTCGCCTGCAAGAACAAGCCGGACAAGCGCAGCGTGTGCCGCAAGATCTTCAGCTGAAGCGTCAGGAGAGGGCGGCGCGCACTGGTGCGCGTCGCCCGCCCCGGCTCATCCGAACAGCCAGACGTGCATCATCCGGCCCGGCATGAGGAAGGCGACGAGGCCGGGGATCGTCAGCGCGCCTAGGAACAGCATGAGCACTTCCTTGCGGTGGGTCTTCATGTCGCCCCGGCGGGCGGCGGCCACCAGCTTCCACGAGGCGATCAGCGTCAGCGGCACGAAGAGCTGGATCGGGCTGAGATGGATGCTGCCGTGGCCCTGCCCGATCATGGTGGCGGCGAGCGCGGTTGTCACCATCAGGCCCACCCATACCCGGCCGAGCGCCTTGTGCAGCGCGTCTCCCTTGCGGGCCAGCACCAGCCACCCGCCGAGCGGGATCGCGGGCAGCACGGTCGCCACATGGACAAGGATCGCCAGCTCTCGAATGTTCGGATGGTAGGGCGCGATGCCGCCGAGGCCACGGACGAGTGCGACAAGGGCGGCTGCGGTCATTCCCACGGCGACAAGCGCTACCAGAGCGCGCAGGCTCGGCGACAGGTCGAAGCCCCCTGGAGTGTCGCGGTCGGCCGGGGCGAGGGGAAGGGCGAGTTCGGGCATGGTTGGGCTCCCTTTCGAATTGCGATGCCGACGAAGGGAGGGATGCCCGAAGCCCCTTCACGGGCAATCGCGCCTGCGCGATCGGGAGCGATCCTGCGTGAACGGGCCTTGTGAAAGCGCGGCTTTGGGCGGTTTGCCACTTTACGAAGCGCGAACGGGCAAGGTATTTTGCGGAGCATGGTGGAATTCTCCGTCTCTCCCGGCGACACCACGCGCGTCTCCCGCGCCCCGCTTTTGCGGCGCCTGGCGATCGACCTTGCCGTGATGACGGTTGTGGGGCTGTTCCTCGCCGTGATCGGGCCGTTCGGCAGCATCGAGATGCCGCTCGCATGGCGGCTGGTGACGTGGCTGGGCTTCGCCTATGCAGGCTATGCGATCTACAGGCCGATGGGTTTGCTCGTCGACCGGGCCGAAGCCGCGCTCGACCTGCCGCGCCCGGCGCTGTGGTTCGTCGCCACGCTCGCAGCGACGGTTCCCATGGCCGTGCTGGTGTGGGTCGCCGGGAGCCTGCCCCCGCCGATTCCGGTGCCGGGGCTCGAGCAGGCGCTTGTTCACTATCTCTATGTCTTCGTGATCGGCGGAGGCATCGTGCTGCTGTTCCACGCGCTGCGCGGCCGCCGCGGCGTGGAGGAGGATCCCGGCGCACTGCCGGGCGAGCGGCTCGGCCTGACGATTGCCGACCAGGATCCGCTCCATGCCATGGAGCCTGCCCTTGCGCGCGGCAATCCCCTGCTCGAGCAGCTTCCGGCCGAACTGGGCAGCGAGGTGATCGCGCTCGAAATGGAGGATCATTACGTTCGCGTCCACACCGCGCTGGGGTCCGATCTCGTGCTGATGCGGATGCGCGATGCGGTCGCTCACCTGTCGGCATCGGACGGCAGGCAGGTCCATCGCAGCTGGTGGGTCGCGCGGGGCGCGGTCGAGGACGTGAAGCGCGAGGGACGCAATGTCCGTCTCGTCCTGCCGCGCGGGCTCGAGGCTCCGGTCGCCCGCGCGCAGGTCGCCGAGCTGCGCGACGCGGGCTGGTTCTAGCGGATATGAAAAGGCCCCCGGGGGTCAATCCCCCGGGGGCCCTCTCGAGCTCTCGCGCGCGGCGTCAGCCGTGGTAGCGGGCGTAGGTCACGTCGAAGCGGTCGGCGTTCATCACCTTGGTCCAGGCCGCCACGAAATCGCGCACGAAAGCCGCCTCGTTGCCCATCTCGGCATAGTGTTCGGCCTGTGCGCGCAGCTGCGAGTTCGAACCGAAGACGAGGTCGGCCCGCGTCGCGCGCCAGCGTTCCTTGCCGGTCTTGCGGTCGGTGCCGACATATTCCTCGTCGCCGCTGTCCTCCACCGGGGCCCACTTCGTCCCCATGTCGAGCAGGTTGACGAAGAAATCGGGCGTCAGCGCGCCGGGATTGTCGGTCAGCACGCCGTGCTTGCGATTGCCGCTCACCGCGCCCAGCGCCCGCATCCCGCCGACCAGCACCGTCATCTCGGGAATGGACAGGCCGAGCAGGTGTGCCTTGTCGATCAGCATATCCTCGGTCTTCACGTCCGCCTTGCTGCGCAGGTAATTGCGGAAGCCGTCGGCAAAGGGTTCGAGCGGCTCGAAGCTTGCCGCATCGGTGTGCTCCTCGCCCGCATCGCCGCGTCCGCCGGTGAAGGGCACGGTGATGTCGAACCCGGCATCCTTCGCGGCCTTTTCCACGGCAGCCGAGCCCGCGAGCACGATCGCATCGGCCATGCTCATGTCGCCGCGCAGTTCGTCGAGCTTGGCGAGGACCTTCGCCAATTCATCGGGATCGTTGGCCGCCCAGTCCTTCTGCGGGGCGAGCCGGACTCGCGCACCATTGGCGCCGCCGCGGTGGTCGGAACAGCGATAGGTCGAGGCCGAGGCCCAGGCCGCCTTCACCAGTTCACTGACCGTCAGGCCGCTGTCGAGCACCTTGGCCTTGAACGTGGCGACGTCGCCATCGGACGGGGCCTTTCCGGCGGGGACGGGGTCCTGCCAGATCAGGTCCTCCTCCGGAACTTCCGGGCCGAGATAGCGGACCTTGGGTCCCATATCGCGGTGGCACAGCTTGAACCAGGCGCGGGCGAAGGCATCGTCGAGAGCCGCCTGGTCATCGAGGAAGCGCTCCGAGATCTTGCGATATTCCGGGTCGCGCTTCAGCGCCATGTCGGCGGTGGTCATGATCGTCGGGACCTTCTTCGACGGATCGCGCGCGTCGGGCGCCATGTCCGCCTCTTCGGGGTCGATCGGGGTCCATTGCCAAGCGCCTGCGGGCGATTTCACCAGCTCGTATTCGTATTTGAACAGCAGCCGGAAATAGTCGTTGCCCCACTGGGTCGGGTTGGGCGTCCACGGCCCTTCGATGCCGGAGGTCGTGATGTGGCCGCGATCGATCTCGTCCTGGTCGTTGAGCCAGCCGAAGCCCATCAGGTGCAGGTCCTCGCCCTCCGGCGCGCGGCCGAAGGTGTCGGAAGGCTCCGCCCCGTGGCACTTGCCGAAAGCGTGGCCCCCGGCGGTGAGCGCGACGGTTTCCTCGTCGTTCATCGCCATGCGGGCGAAAGTCTCGCGCATATCGCGCGCCATGCCCTCGGGGTCGTGCGGATCGCCGCCCGGTCCTTCGGGATTGACGTAGATGAGACCCATCTGGATCGCGGCCAATGGGTTTTCGAGCGCCTTACCTTCCTTGGGCTGGATGCGGGTGGCGACGCCTTCGTTCACCCACTGCTCTTCCGTGCCCCAATAGGTGCTTTCGGGCTCGAACACGTCCTTGCGTCCGCCGCCGAAGCCGAAGACGGGGCCGCCCATGCTCTCGATCGCGACATTGCCGGCGAGGATCATGAGATCGGCCCAGCTGATGTGCTTGCCGTACTTGCGCTTGACCGGCCACAGCAGGCGGCGCGCCTTGTCGAGATTGCCGTTGTCGGGCCAGGAATTGAGCGGGGCGAAGCGTTGCTGGCCGGACCCCGCACCGCCGCGCCCGTCGCCGGTGCGATAGGTTCCCGCAGCGTGCCAGGCCATGCGGATGAAGAAGGGGCCGTAATGCCCGTAATCGGCCGGCCACCAGTCCTGGCTGTCGGTCATCAGAGCGTGGAGATCCCGCTTAAGCGCCTCGTAGTCGAGCGCATTGAAGGCTTCCGCATAATCGAAATCCTCGCCCGCCGGGTTCGCGCTCCGGCCGCCTTCGGTCAGGATGTCGAGCTGCAATGCCTCGGGCCACCAGTCGCGGTTGGTCCGGCCGAGCAGCGAACGCATCGCATTGCCGTGGACCGGGCAGCCGCCCATTTCACCTGTCTTCGCGTCCATGATCGTCCTCCTCTCTCCTTTGTCCGGTTGCCCGGAGACTCGGGCCTATCCGGTTTTCATGGCGAGAGGATGATGCAGGACGGGGTGATCTGTCCAATCGATTAAGATACGGAGTTTGATCGATGCGGGCGATCGTGCTCTCTCGCGTGGATGAGAGCGGGCAAAGGTCAAGAAAGCAAACGGGCTCCCGAACGGGAGCCCGCAAGCGCGGAGTCGGAGCCGAAGGCGCAGACGTGCAAAGCACACCTGCACGCGCGCCCGCAGCGATGCGGCCGCAAGGCCGCGTGAGCGAGGAGCCGGGCCGCGGACGCGACCCGGTCTCGGACAACTACGCGGCCTGCGCGATCTCCTCGACCGGCTCGTTGCGGATGAGATAGTCGAACGCGCCGAGACCCGCGGTCGCGCCGGTGCCCATCGCGACGACGATCTGCTTGTCCTTGATCACGGTCGCATCGCCCGCGGCATAGATGCCCGGCAGGTTGGTCGCGCCGTGTTCGTCGACGACGATCTCGCCGTATTTCGACAGCTCGATCCCCGTATCCCTGAGCCATTCGGTGTTCGGCACGAGACCGATCTGGACGAACACGCCTTCGAGCTCGATGGTGCGTTCCTCGCCGCTCTCGCGGTCCTTGAGCACGAGGCCGTTCACGCGGCTCCCGTCGCCGGTGATCTCGGTCGTCTGGCCGTTCACGATGATCTCGACATTGTCCATCGAGCGCAGCTTCTTCTGCAGCACCTCGTCGGCGCGCAGCTTGGTGTCGAATTCGATCAGGGTGACGTGGCCGACGATGTTGGCGAGGTCGATCGCCGCCTCGACGCCGGAATTGCCTCCGCCGATCACCGCGATGCGCTTGCCCTTGAACAGCGGGCCGTCGCAGTGGGGGCAGTAGGCCACGCCCTTGTTGCGATATTCGGCTTCGCCCGGAACGCCCAGGTTGCGCCAGCGAGCACCCGTCGCGAGGATCAGCGCGCGGCCTTTCAGCACTGCGCCGTTCGACAGTTCGAGCTCGTGCATCCCGCCCTTTTCGGCAGCCGGACGCAAGGCCGTCGCATTGGCGAGGTCCATCACGTTGATGTCGTATTCGCCGACCTGCGCGCGCAGGTTGTCGGTAAGCTTGGGCCCTTCGGTGTAGGTCGTGCCCGGCAGGTTCTCGATGCCGAGCGTATCCATCAGCTGTCCGCCGAAGCGTTCGGCCGCGATGCCGGTGCGAAAGCCCTTGCGCGCGGTGTAGACCGCCGCCGCCGCGCCCGCCGGGCCGCCGCCGACGATCAGCACTTCGAACGGGTCCTTCGCCGACAGCTTGGCCGCAGCCTTGGCATCGGCGCCGCTGTCGACCTTCGACAGGATTTCGGCCAGCTCCATCTTGCCGTTGTAGAAGACCTCGCCGTTGAGGAAGGTCGCCGGAACCGCGAGGATGTCGCGTTCTTCGACCTCGTCCTTGAAGGTGCCGCCTTCGATGAGCGTCGCGGTGACGTTCGGGTTTTCCAGCGCCATCAGGGTCAGCGCCTGCACGACATCAGGGCAGTTGTGGCAGGTGAGCGAGAAGAACATCTCGAAATCGAAGCTGCCTTCGAGCGAGCGCACCTGCTCGACTAGGTCGGCATCGACCTTGGGCGGGTGGCCGCCTGCCCACAGCAGGGCGAGCACCAGCGAGGTGAATTCGTGCCCCATCGGAAGGCCCGCAAAGCGCACCGCTGAGTCGTGATTGTCGGCGCGGCGGATCAGGAAGCTCGGCACACGGCCTTCGGTCCCGTCGAAACGCGCGGTGACTAGGTCGTGCAGCGCGGCGATCTCTTCCAGCAGCTCGCGGGTCTGGGTGCTCTTGGCATCGTCGCCCAGCGTCGCGACCAGCTCGATCGGCTGGCGCAGGTTCTGGAGATACTGCCCGAGCTGGGCCTTCATGTTCTGGTCGAGCATGGTGTCTTGCCTTTCGCTGCCACGGCTTGACGCAGCCTCGCGGCTGGCGCGCGCCCGTGTCAATACTGCGCTGCTAATGTGAAATTACCTGCCCCCTCGTGCCTTTCCTTGAGCCGGATCAAATCGCGGCCACCCCTGTGTGCAAGGGGCAGGGCAGGCATGGGACCGGAAGACCGTCCGCCCCGTAGGGAGGGAGGGTGTGGAGGCAGCTGGCCTCCCGGTCCCTTCTGCGACCCGAGGGCCACTTCCCTTATGCGGAAGCTTCTCGGGCTTTCGGTCACGGCACCCCGCCGGAGGGGGGAGTAGCGGGCGCGCCGTGCCGGATGCGTGCCGGGCGTTATGCCCGGCGAAAAATCGTCAGATCTTGCCGACGAGGTCGAGCGAGGGAGCCAGCGTGTCGCTGCCTTCTTCCCACGCCGCCGGGCAGACCTGGCCCGGGTTTTCGCGGACATACTGCGCGGCCTTGATCTTGCGGACGAGCTCGTTCGCGTTGCGGCCGACGCCTTCGCAGGTGATTTCCATGATCTGGATCACGCCATCGGGATCGACGACGAAGGTCGCGCGGTCGGCAAGGCCCATTTCCTCACGAAGCACGCCGAACTGCTTCGACAGCGTGTGGAGCTGGTCGCCGAGGAAGGCGAACTGGAGCTTGCCGATCTTTTCGGAGGTGTCGTGCCACGCCTTGTGGCTGAAATGCGTGTCGGTCGAGACGGCGAAGACTTCGACGCCCATCTTCTGGAGCATATCGTACTTTTCGCCGAGGTCTTCCAGCTCGGTCGGGCAGACGAAGGTGAAGTCGGCCGGGTAGAAGAAGAACACGGCCCACTTGCCCGCAATGTCCTCGTTGGTGACGTCGAAGAAGTCCTTGCCGGTCTGGAAGGCGGTCGCCTTGAAGGGCTGGATGGTCGAACCGATGATACCCATTGCTGTTTTCCTCATTATGCGTGGTTGAGAGGTGGTCTGAAACTTGCCTGCCCCACATAGGGCCTGTTGCGTTGCACAAAAGCGGGAATGTGCGATTGCAACAATCGATTTTTTCAATCGTCAGAACGGGAACCGACGACGAGAGTTCCGATTGGCAGGCCACCTCTTTCGGCGCTAGGCAGGTGAGGCTTCGCTTATGGACGGGGGGCTTGTGACAGCCACGGCACGGGAGATCGAAAGCAATGCCGACTGGCTGCCGCACCGGATCGATCCGGTGGCGCGGCGTGTCGAATTCCTGCGAATACCGCCTTCGGCCTATGGCGAACCGGGCTTTCTTGCCGATTTCAGACCCGCCGCTGCGGACGGGGTGGCAAGCCTCGCGTTCGAGGAGGTCGCGGCGCTCGATCCCGTAACCGGCCCGCTCCATTTCGTATTCCACACTGCCTTTTGTCGCAGCACCCTGCTTGCGCGGGCGCTCAATATCGAGGGCGTGAGCATCGGGCTCGCCGAGCCGGGGATCATCGCAAGCCTTGCCAATTTCATGGGGTCCGGCGGACAGGAAGGCGCCGAACTCACGCGGGCCGTGCTGCGCCTTCTCGCGCGCAGGCGGGCGGGCGGCGAAGCGGTGTTCGTCAAGCCGACGAACCATGCGAACCGCCTGATTCCCCTCCTGCTCGACGCTGCCCCCTCCTCGCGCGCGATCCTGATGACGAACGGGCTCGAGCCCTTCCTCGGCAGCATCGCGCGCAGGGGGCTGATGGGACGCCGCTGGGGCCGCTCCCTGTTCCTCGAACTGCAAGCCTACGCCCCGGTCGATTTCGGACTCGACAGGCGCGAGATGTTCCTTGCAACCGATATGCAGGTGGCAGGCATGGCATGGGTGATGGGGCAGAACCACTTCGCCTCCCTGCTTTCCGGACCGCAGGGCGGCAGGCTGGCGGTGCTCGATGGCGACCGGTTCAATGCGGAGCGCGCACGCACACTCGGCGCGGTGCTCGGATTCGCAGGTCTCGCCGCGCCGCCCGAGGCGATCGCGGCCGCCGCTGACGGGCCGGCCTTTGCGACTCACGCCAAGCTTGGCCAAGCGTTTTCCGGCCCGCAGGACACCGCCCATGCAAGTAAGAGGGACGGGACGGACGAGATCGGGCAGGTCGCCCACTGGGTCTCCCTTATCGCCGCCCAGATGGGGCCGGGCGTCCCGCTTGCCCAGACACTGTTCTAGCCCAGCCGCATCATCCCGCGCCGCGCGACGGTGACGAAAGTGGCGAGGAGCGACAGGGCATAGAGGCCGGTGAGAAGGTCGAGCGGCTGCGGCCCGGCGAGATAGCCGAGATGGGCCAGCATTCCCCACCCGCCCAGAACCGCGAAGGCGAGCAGCGCGGTGAGCGAATTGGCCTCGGTCGTGACCGCGGCCATCAGTTCGTCGGACAATTTCCAGGAGCGCCATGCGAACACCGCCCCGCCCAGCAGCCCGACAAGCGCGGACGCGAGGGCGAGCGGCGCGGGGACCGGGCCGGGCGCGGCCAGCGCCAGGGCCACCAGCGCCGCGCCCCACAGCGCCATGGCGATGCACGAATTGACCAGCACGGTGCGCATCTCGGCGAGTTCGCCTGCGTCCTCGACATTGAGATAGCGCGCGCCCGCCTTCGGATTGAGCGTGCCGATCAGCGTCATCAGGGCGATCATGACGTAAAGTCCGCCGCCGATCAGCGCGATCTCGGCCGAGGTCGACAGGCCGCCGACCCACCTGCCGTCGGCGAAGGAGCCGAGTGCGAAGGCCGTGGCGAACCCGAAGACACCGCCGAACATCGCCGGGACCGCGACCTTGCGCCAGAATGCCTTGCCTCCGGGCTGTTTCGCATCACTCATCATCACTCGGCTCCCAATGGTCGATGAACAGGTCGGGCACGCTCACTGCGAACAGCTTGGCCATGCGCAGGGCGAGCGGCAGCGAAGGGTCGTACTTGTCGGTCTCGACCGCGTTGATCGTCTGGCGCGACACGCCGAGCCGCCGGGCGAGTTCGCCCTGGCTCCACCCGCGCGCCTCGCGGTGCTGTTTCAGGCGGTTTTCCAAAGCGCGTCCCTCGGCCTCGCGGCGAATCGCCGCCTGACAAGAGCTCTTTACTGTAAAGAGCTCTTGTCAGTCAAGAGTCCTTGTCAGGCGCGCTATTCGGCTCCGGACCCGTCACCCGCCTGCGGATCGGACGGATCGCGCGGGGCCCACCACGGGCGGCGGTATTCCGGCTGGAGGTCGGCGGGCAACACGCCGTCGAGAAGCAGGTTGGCGATCACCGGTCCGTCGTTGGTCATGGTGATCCACAGGAAGTGGTCGAATTCGCCGTATTCGACCCCGCGCGAGGCCGAGACCCCGCCGGTCGAGGCGAGCGTGATGCGATGCTGGTGCGGCACGCCGGGCGTTTCCTCGTAGTTGTAGACGTGCTCGTGCCCCGACAGGAAAGTGTAGGGACGGCGGCCGAGCATCGCTTCGACCTTGCCCCATTCGCTCGGGCTGCGCGTGTGTTTCGGCCAGGGCCCCGTCGCGGGAACATCCTCGCCCTCTTCGGGCCGCACGAAGGTCTCCAGCCAGAACGGGCGGTGCATGAACAGGAAGGTCCAGCGCGCGTCCTCGTTCGCATCCAGCGTCTTCTCAAGCCAGGCGAGCTGCTTCGCCTGTTCCGCGGCCCAGTCCCCGCCGCGCTCGCCGTAGCCTTCGAGCCCCTCGCGGTCGAACAGCGCGGAATTGAGCACGACGAAAAGCGCGCCCTTATAGGTGAAGCTGTACCACGATGCGCCGAGCCGTTCGGCCCAGACCTCGGCCATGACCTCGTTTGAATAGTCGTGGTTGCCCGGCACGTAGAAGAACGGCGAATCGAGCGTGCCGATCATGCGGTCGATCTCGTCCCATTCGCGTTTCAGCTGGCGGCGGTCCTCGGTGTAGCCCTCGATAAGATCGCCGACGCTGACGACGAAGGCGGGCTGGACGAGGTCGATCTTGTCCATCGCGTCCTGCCACACGCCGGGGCGGTGGCCGCCGGTGCGGTCGGAAACGACGACGAAATGGAAGCGCGCCTCGGCGTCGAGCGCCTCGAGGCTGGTCCACGGCAGCGCCGCGCTCTCCGCGCCGCGAGCCTCGTCGGGAATCTCGGCCTCGATCCGCGGGTTGACGCGCGAGGGCTCCTGTTCCGGCGGGGTTTCCTCCGGCTGTGCCTGGCCGGCAGTCGGGGCGTGGTGCGGATGCGCCGCCAGCGGCGCGCCGGCGAGTGCAAGGACGAGGGGAAGCGCGAGGCGGATCATGGACAAGTCTCCCTTTTCACGGAACGCCGTGCTGGGCGAATGTTACCGCCGCGCTACGGCGAGCGGGAGCGGGTTCATCTGTGCTACCGCTACGCTACTTGAGGGTGTTCCTGTCGCGCTACCGCTTAGGCTGCGTGAGCGCGTTCTTTTTTGCGCTACCGCTTACGCTACTTGAGCGCGTTTTTTTGCGCTACCGCTTACGCTACTTGAGCGCGGTGCAGCATCTTGTGGTCCGCCAGCACCAGCGCCATCATCGCCGCCACCACCGGCGCGCCGCGGATGCCCACGCAGGGGTCGTGGCGGCCCTTGGTGACGACCTCGACCGGCTCGCCGTCCGAATTGATCGAGGGCACGGGCGTGAGGATCGAGGAGGTCGGCTTGAACGCCACCCGGCACACCACCGGTTGCCCGGTCGAAATGCCCCCCGCCGTGCCGCCCGCGTGGTTGCTTGCGAAGACCGGCTTGCCGTCGGGGCCGGGGCTCATCGCGTCGGCGTTCTCGACCCCGGTCAGCCGCGCCGCTTCGAAGCCGTCGCCAATCTCCACCCCCTTGACCGCGTTGATGCTCATCATGGCGCTCGCAATGTCTGCGTCGAGCTTGGCATAGACCGGCGCGCCCCAGCCCGCCGGGACGCCGAGAGCGACGCATTCGACCACCGCGCCGAGCGATGAGCCGTCCTTCCGCGCCTTCTCGATTTTCTCCTCCCAGCGGACCGCGGCCCAGCTGTCCGGGCAGAAGAAGGGATTTTTCGTGATCTGGTCGTAATCGATCGCCTCGCGCTCGATCGCATCGCCGCCCAGTTCGCAGACATAGGCGTGGATCGTCACCTCGGGGATGATCGCCCGCGCGACCGCTCCGGCCGCGACCCGCGCCGCCGTCTCGCGCGCCGACGAGCGCCCGCCGCCGCGATAGTCGCGGTGGCCGTATTTCGCGTCATAGGCATAGTCGGCATGGCCCGGACGATAGCTGCGTGCGATCTCGGAATAGTCCTTGGATCGCTGGTCGGTGTTCTCGATCATCAGCGAGATCGGCGTGCCGGTGGTCTTTTCCTCGAACACCCCCGACAGGATGCGGACCTGGTCGGCCTCGCGCCGCTGGGTGGTGAAGCGGCTCTGCCCCGGACGGCGCGCGTCGAGATAGGGCTGGATGTCCTTCTCGCGCAAGCTCAGGCCCGGTGGGCAGCCGTCCACCACCGCGCCCAGCGCCGGCCCGTGGCTTTCCCCCCATGTCGAAAAGCGCAGCACGCGCCCGAAAGTGTTGAAGCTCATACACGCCCAGCCTTAGCGGATTCGGGCGCCGAGTCGAGATTATGGCGGCATTCGGGCGCCCGGAGACGTGGAGGCGGCGTGGCGGCGATGCGGCAACAGGCTGTGCGCCGACGATAACGCACGCGCGGCGCTGGCAATCGGGCGCGGCTTGGTGCAGGAACAAACCATGATTGCAAAGCTTAAGGGCCGCCTCGACGAAACCGGCGAGGACTGGGCGATCGTCGACGTCGGCGGCGTCGGCTATCTCGTCCATTGCTCGGCCCGCACGCTCTCCGTCCTGGGCGAGGTGGGCGAGGCGTGCACGGTCCACACCGACCTGCAGGTGAGCGAGAACGACATACGCCTGCTCGGTTTCGCCGAGGCGAGCGAGCGCGACTGGTTTCGCCTGCTCACCGGCGTTCAGGGGGTGGGCAGCAAGGTCGGCCTCGCGATCCTTTCGGCTCTGTCGACCGGCGAGTTGCGCGATGCCTGCGCGGCAGGCGACGCGGCGAGCGTGGCGCGCGCGAACGGGGTGGGGCCCAAGCTCGCCGGGCGGATCGTCAACGAGCTGAAGGAAAAAGCGGGCGCGCTTCCGGGCGGTTCGGTGGCTGGTGCAGGAGCGGCGAAGGTCGCCCCGGCGGGCTCGGCGAGCGCGGATGCGGTGAGCGCGCTCGAAAATCTCGGCTTCAAGCCCGCCGTCGCCGCGCAGGCCGTCGCCCGCGCGCAGGCCGAACTGGGCGAGGATGCGAGCGAGAGCGAGCTCATACGCGTGGCGCTGAAACGGGCGGCGGGGTGATGCAAAGGCGGCGGGCCTCATGCCGTTGCGGTGCCTTGTCCGTGACCTGCGCGGGCACGCCCTCGCGCGTATCGGTCTGCCACTGCCTCGCCTGCCAGAAACGCACCGGATCGGCCTTTTCGGTGCAGGCGCGCTGGCCCGCCGACAAGGTCACCTTCGCCGGAGAGAGCCGCGTATGGGCGCGAACCGCCGACAGCGGCGGGACCGTGCTCTATCATTTCTGCCCGGAATGCGGTTCGACCGTCTGGTATGTCACGGAATCGGCGGACGATAGCGTCGCGGTCCCGGTCGGCCTGTTCACGGACCCCGCCTTTCCCGCGCCCACCCGCTCGGTCTACGAAGCGCGGCGGCACGAATGGGTGGAGATCGCAGGCGAGGTCGAACATCATGACTGAGCGATGCCCGCAATGGAGAACACACGCATGAGGATTGCACTGATCGCCCTCCTGGCCGTGGCAGCCCCCGCCGCCGCGCAGGATATGAGCGCGTTCAAGACCGGGCCGGTGCTCGAGGAATTCGGTCCGCACGCTCCCGTCCCCGGTGTCGACCAATTGCCCGCCGATGCAGAGTTTCAGGTCGCCTTCGACGTCAGCGAGGCGGCCGGCGAAAGCGGGCCCAATCGCGGCTTCATGGCGGCGGCGCGCTTCCTCAACATGCATGTCGCAAGCGGCGTGCCGGAGGAAAACATCCGCCTCGTCGTGGTGGTCCACGGCAAGGCTTCGCTCGAACTGCTGAGCGCGGACGACAACCCCTCGCGCGCGCTCGTCGAGGCGCTGCTCGCCGAGGACGTGCGCTTCGTGTTGTGCGGCCAGAGCGCGGTCGCCTACGGCATTGCGTCGGAAGACCTCATCCCCGGCGTCGAGATGTCGCTTTCGGCGATGACGGCCCACGCGGTGCTGCAGCAGCGCGGCTATACGGTGAACCCGTTTTGATGGATTGGGATTCCCTGCGGCTGCGGCTGGCGCTGGTCAGCGACGGTGAACCAGATCGCTCACCCAAACGCTATGCGCCCTATCCAGTCTGGGCCTGGGCGCGTGCCGCCGGGGCCACGAGCCATGCGGCTTTTCCTTTGGCCCTCGTCTTTGCGATCCTCGGCTGGCCAGCAATGGCCGTGACCGCTTTCGCCTTCTGGTTCGTGGTCTTCCTGCCAATTCCGCGCTACGGGTTGACGCCTCTCACCCCCGAAATCATCGGCGGCCTGCTCGGTTCACGCTATTGCCCGGCCTGCGGTCAGTCGATCTTCGACCGCGCTCCGCCCACCGGCTACATGGCCGATCACGCCCGCGGGACTTGGTGGCCGCATCGCCGCTGCGCCAATTGCGGGCATGACCTGAAGGTGCGGACAAGTGACTGATCCTGCCCCCCTCCATTCCCCCGCGCCGCAGCCCGGCGACCCGGACGCCGCGCTGCGCCCCAAATCGCTCGGCGAGTTCATCGGGCAGGAGGCCGCGCGCGATAACCTGCGGGTCTTCATCGAGAGCGCCAAGGGCCGGGGGGAGGCGATGGACCATACGCTCTTCTTCGGTCCGCCCGGCCTCGGCAAGACCACGCTCGCGCAGATCGTTGCGGGCGAGCTCGGGGTCGGTTTCCGCGCGACCTCCGGCCCCGTCATCGCCAAGGCGGGCGACCTTGCCGCGCTGCTCACCAATCTCGAACCGCACGACGTCCTCTTCATCGACGAGATCCACCGGCTCAATCCGGTGGTCGAGGAAGTGCTCTATCCCGCGATGGAGGACCGCGCGCTCGACATCATCATCGGCGAGGGGCCCTCGGCGCGCTCCGTCAGGATCGACCTGCCGCCCTTTACCCTGATCGGCGCGACCACGCGGCAAGGGCTGCTGACGACGCCGCTGCGCGACCGTTTCGGGATTCCCGTCAGGCTCAATTTCTACACCCACGACGAGCTCGACCTCGTCGTCACGCGCGGGGCGCGATTGCTCGGCCTTGCCATCGAGCCCGAGGGCGCGCGCGAGATCGCCCGCCGAAGCCGCGGGACGCCGAGGGTCGCCGGGCGGCTGCTGCGGCGCGTGCGCGACTTCGCCCATGTCGCGCAGCAAGGCACGGTGACGAAGGCGATGGCCGACGACGCGCTCACCCGGCTGGAGATCGATCGGCTCGGGCTCGACGCGATGGACCGGCGCTATCTCACCATGATCGCGACCACCTACAAGGGCGGCCCTGTGGGGGTGGAGACGCTCGCCGCAGGACTGGCGGAGCCGCGCGACACGGTCGAGGAAGTGGTCGAGCCCTATCTCATTCAGCTCGGCCTGCTCGCCCGCACCGCGCGCGGGCGGGTGCTCAACGATGCGGGCTGGGAGCATCTCGGCCTGACACCGCCGGGGCGGCCTGCGCACGGCCAGATCGGGATGTTCGGCGAGGACGACTGACCGGGCGCCGGGCAGGGCTGCGTTAACCATCTCGCCGCCCTGCAGCTAATCTCTGCCCGGCTTTCGGTGCCGGAATGGGACAGCCACTCGCAAAAGCCGTGATTTCCGCGCGTTTCCAGCCATTCTGGGTTTGCAGGGGTGGTTAACGGCGTTGCCCTCGCAGCGCTTTCGCCATCACACAGGCAAGGCGCAAACCGTGCCGGAGCAGGCTCGCTGCCCGGACGGATGCGTCGATGAATGCATTTTGTAAGGTGGGTCCATGTCGCTCAAACTGGCAGCAGCAAAGCTCTCCGCAACCGCCGCGGGCGTCGCCCTGATGACCGGCGGCGCGCTGCAGGTCGCCCAGCAGGGCGGCGCGGTGCGCACGGCCGAGCCGATGACGACCGAGGATCCCGACTACACCACCGACCTCGACGGGCGGCTGGTTCAGACCGCGCGCGACGGCAAGTACATCAAGACCGCGCCGCAGATCGCCGAGCCGAAATACATCAAGACCCGCGAGCGCATCATTCCCGAGCCGGAGCTGCGGCGCCGCCGCATCGTCGAGCGCACGATCGAGTGCCAGCCCTATGCCGGCGCGCCCGGCATGGCGACGAGCGCACCGCAGGGCGCTGTGCAGGCCTATTTCGATCCCGAGGAATGCCCCCCGATCCAGCAGGTCGCCTATGCGCCCGCGCCGCTGCCCCCGCTCCCGCCGATCGGCGGCGGCGGTGCAGCGCCCGCGATCATCGGCGGCGGGCTGGGCGGTTTCGGCGGCGGTTTCGGCGGAGGGTTTTTCGGCGGCTTCTTCGGCGGCGGCGGGGGCGGATCGTCCTCGGGCGATGTCTCGGTGTCGACCACCACCTCGACCAGCGGCGGGTCGACTTCGGGCGATGTCAGTTCTTCGGGCGATGTCAGCTCGACTTCGGGCGGCACGACCTCGAACGGGGGCACGAGCGGGGTCGTGATCGACATCGACATCGACAATTCGACCTCGACCACCTCGTCCTCGGGCACGGTCACCTCGACCTCGTCGACGGGCTCGATCTCGTCCTCGACCGGCCAGGTCTCGACCAGCACCTCGACCGGGGCCGTTTCCTCGAGCACCGGGGCGGTGTCGAGCACGTCCTCGTCGTCCTCGGGCAATGTATCCTCGAGCACGGGTGCGGTTTCGAGCAGTTCGACCAGTTCGTCGGGCAATGTGTCCTCGAGCACGGGAGCGGTTTCGAGCAGCTCCACCAGTTCGTCCGGCAACGTATCGAGCAGCAGCGGCGCGGTTTCATCGAGCACGGGCACCGTGTCCTCGAGCACCGGGGCAGTGTCCTCCAGCACGGGTTCGGTTTCGAGCTCGTCCGGTTCCGTCTCTTCGAGCACGGGGTCGGTCTCGTCCTCGTCCGGCAATGTCTCGAGTTCCTCGGGCAACGTCTCCAGCTCTTCGGGTAATGTGTCGAGCTCTTCCGGCAACGTCTCCAGCTCTTCCGGCAACGTGTCGAGCTCGACCGGCGGGGTTTCGAGCAGTTCGGGCAATGTCTCGAGTTCCTCCTCGAGCTCCAGTTCGTCCTCCTCCTCCTCTTCCTCGAGTTCGTCGTCCTCCTCCAGCTCCTCTGGCGGTGCGTCCAGCGGTGGGTCGAGCGGGCATCCCGGGACCAGCACGGGCGGCTCCAGCGGCGGCTCGGGTTCGTCCTCGTCCTCTTCGTCCTCGTCCTCGTCCTCGTCGTCTTCCTCGAGTTCGGGTGGGGCGACCAGCGGGGGCAGCACGTCGGGCGATCTCACGAGCAGCACCAGCTCCTCGTCGTCTTCCTCGTCTTCGAGTTCGTCGTCCTCTTCGGGCTCGAGCACGGGCGGATCGACCACCAGCGGCGGGTCGAGTTCTTCCTCGTCCAGCTCCTCCTCGAGCTCCTCGAGTTCGTCCTCGTCGTCGAGTTCGTCGGGCGGGACCAGCAGCGGGGTCGAAGTGCCCGCGCCGCCGATGGTCGGCCTGTTCGGGCTCGCCGCGGCTGCCGTGCTTCGCCGGCGCAAGAAGACAGACAAGCGGGAAAAGGCCGCAGCCTGACGGTCGGGCGCGGCGCAGCTGGCCTATTCGGGCCGGACGATCTCTCCGTCAGCCTGCTGCCACGCAAGGATGCCGCCTGCGAGATGCGCCGCCGGTTCGCCGGTGTGCGCCGCCAGCCGCTCCGCCGCGATGCCCGAGCGGCGTCCCGAGCGGCAATAGAGCACCACCACTTCGTCTTCCGACAACGCAAGCGCGGCCGGGTCGAAGCGATCGAGCGCGATATGTTCGGCCCCCGGGATGATCCCTTCGGCCACTTCGGCATCGGTGCGCACGTCGATCAGGCGCACGGCGCCGGTCCCGAGTCGCGCGCGCAATTCTGCCGGGGCAAGGTCGATGACCGGGGATACCGGCGCGGCGATGCCTTCCTGCGCGGAGGCGAGTTCGAAACCGAAAGGCGTTGCCGGAGCGCGCTTTTCCTCGCCGCTTTCGTCCGAAGGCGCACAGGCCGCCAGGGCGACAAGGGGCAGGAAAAGCGCGGTTCGCATGGTGATCTCCGGTTTCTCGTGGCTCCTCAGGCCGCCAGCTTGCGCAGCACGTAGTGGAGGATGCCGCCGTTGCGATAATACTCCATTTCGTTCGCCGTATCGATACGGCAGAGCGCGGTGAAAGTGAATTTCGTCCCGTCCTTGCGGGTGACTTCGATTTCCACGTCCTGCGCGGGGGTGAGGTCGGCAAGACCCTTGATCGAGAAAGTGTCCTCGGCGGTGAGGCCGAGCGTCTCGCGCGTGTCGCCGTCCTTGAACTGGAGCGGCAGCACGCCCATGCCGACGAGGTTCGAGCGGTGGATGCGCTCGAAGCTTTCGACGATCACCGCGCGCACGCCCAGCAGGATCGTGCCCTTGGCCGCCCAGTCGCGCGAAGAGCCGGTGCCGTATTCCTTGCCCGCGACGACGACGAGCGGCGTGCCGTCCGCCTTGTGCTTCATCGCGGCGTCGTAGATCGGCATCTTCTCGCCGTTATAGGTGGTGTAACCGCCCTCGACTCCGGGGACCATCTCGTTGCGGATGCGGATGTTGGCGAAGGTGCCGCGCATCATCACTTCGTGGTTGCCGCGGCGCGAGCCGTAGGAGTTGAAGTCCTTCTTCTGCACCTGGTTCGAGATCAGGTAGGAGCCCGCCGGGCTGTCTTCCTTGATCGACCCTGCGGGCGAGATGTGGTCGGTGGTCACGCTGTCGCCGAGGATCGCGAGCGGCTTTGCATCCACGATGTCGGTGACCGGCGCCGGGGTCATGTCCATCCCGTCGAAATAGGGCGGGTTGGCGACATAGGTGGACCCGGCGCGCCACTTGTAGGTGTCTGACGGTTCGACCGTGATCGCCTGCCAGTGCTCGTCGCCGTCATAGACGTTGGCGTAGCGCGCCTCGAACATCGAACGGTCGATATTGGCCGCACGGTGTTCGGCGATCTCGGCATTGGTCGGCCACAGGTCGGCGAGCATCACGTCCTTGCCGTCCTTGTCCGTGCCGATCGGGGTTTCGGTGATGTCCTCGGTCACCGTGCCCTTGAGCGCATAGGCGACGACCAGCGGCGGCGAGGCGAGGAAGTTGGCGCGCACGTCGGGCGAAACGCGACCTTCGAAATTGCGATTACCCGAAAGGACCGATGCCGCGACAATGTCGTTTTCGTTGATCGCATTGGAAATCGGCGGGGCGAGCGGGCCGGAATTGCCGATGCAGGTGGTGCAGCCATAGCCGACGAGGTCGAAGCCGATCGCGTCGAGATGCTCCTGCAGGCCGGACTTCACGAGGTAGTCGGTGACCACCTGCGATCCCGGCGCGAGGCTGGTCTTGACCCACGGCTTGGGCTTGAGCCCGCGCTCGTTCGCCTTCTTGGCGACGAGGCCGGCGGCGATCAGCACGTCCGGGTTCGAGGTGTTGGTGCAGCTGGTGATGGCGGCAATCACCACGTCGCCGTCGCCGATGTCGTGGTTCGCGCCCTCGACGCCCACGCGCAGCGGCTTGTCCTTCTTGTAGATCGACTTGAGGTCGCGGTTGAACAGCTCGTCCACCTCGGGGAGGATGACCTTGTCCTGCGGGCGCTTGGGGCCTGCAAGGCTGGGGACGACGCTGGCCATGTCGAGTTCGAGCGTCTTGGTGAAGACCGGCTCGGCCTCGGGGTCGAACCACATCCCCTGCTCCTTCGAATAGGCTTCGACGAGCGCGATGGTCTCTTCCGAGCGACCGGTGAGGCGCAGGTAGTCGATGGTCGCCTCGTCGATGCCGAAGAAGCCGCAGGTCGCGCCGTATTCGGGGGCCATGTTGGCGATGGTCGCGCGGTCGGCGAGCGTGAGGTTGGCGACGCCCGGCCCGTAGAATTCGACGAAGCGGCCGACGACGCCGACTTCGCGCAGCATCTGCACGCAGGTCAGCACGAGGTCGGTCGCGGTGACGCCCTCGGCCATGCGGCCTTCGAGCTTGAAGCCGACGACTTCGGGGATCAGCATCGAAATCGGCTGGCCGAGCATCGCGGCCTCGGCCTCGATCCCGCCAACGCCCCAGCCGAGCACGCCGAGACCGTTGATCATCGTGGTGTGGCTGTCCGTGCCGACGCAGGTGTCGGGATAGGCGACCATCTGCCCGTCCGGCCCTTCGGACGACCACACGCCCTTGGCGATGTGTTCGAGGTTCACCTGGTGGCAGATGCCCGTGCCGGGAGGCACGGCGGAGAAGTTCTCGAAGCTCTTCGAACCCCACTTGAGGAAGTCGTAGCGTTCCGCATTGCGCTCGTATTCGAGCGCCATGTTGTGTTCCATCGCCTTGGGATGGCCGAATTCGTCGACCATGACCGAGTGGTCGATCACGAGGTTGACGGGAACCTGCGGATTGATCTTGGCGGTGTCGCCGCCCAGCTTCTTGATCGCATCGCGCATCGCGGCGAGGTCGACCACGCAGGGCACGCCGGTGAAGTCCTGCAGCAGCACGCGTGCGGGGCGATACTGGATTTCCGAGCCGGTCTTGGGATCCTTCTGCCAGTCGATGATCGCCTGGATATCGTCCTCGCCGACGGTAAAGCCCCCGTCCTCGAAACGCAGCATATTCTCGAGCAAGACCTTCATCGAGATCGGCAGGCGCGACACGTCGCCCAGCTTCTCCGCCGCCTTGGCGAGCGAGTAATAGGCGTAGTCCTTGCCGCCCACGGTGAGCGTCGAGCGGGTGCCCAGCGTGTCCTTGCCGGTATCGGTCATGATCGTGTCCCATCCTTCTGGCTGTGGCCCTTTTGCGCCGCGGCTCAAAAGGGGTCCGGGCGCGTTCGGCCCGGATGAATTTCTCGTGCGCGCAATTGCTGGACTGCGGGCCTAAGGTCAAGGGCGCGCGGGGGTGCGAAGGGCCGGAATCAGACGTTTGTCGGATCGGTTGAAGGGTTGGCGGCGGGATCGTTCGGGGCCGACGGCGGCGCGCGGCGGGTGACGAGCCAGCAGCCCGCCACGATCAGCCCCGCGCCGGCGAGCGTCGGCAGGGTCACCGCCTCGCGGAAGAACAGCCAGCCGAACAGGCTCGCCCACAGGAACCCGGAATATTCGATGGGCACGAGCGCCTGCGCCTCCTCGCGCGCATAGGCCCAGGCGATCGCCATCGATCCCGCGACCGTCAGCACGCCAGCCGCCGCGATCCCGCCCATGACCTCCAGCCCCGGCGTTTCCCATGCGAACGGCGCGAAGACGAGCAGGACCAGCCCGCCGATGCCCGAATGGAAGGTCGCGATCTCGACCGGGCCGGCGAGCTGGCTCTGGCGGCGGATGACGATGAAGCCGTAGGCATAGAGCACGGCGGAAAAGGCGAGGGCTGCAAGGCCATAGGCGGCGTCCGCGTCGAATTCGCCTTCGCCGATCCGCCCGCCGACGATCACCAGCGTGCCCGCAAGGCCCAGCAGGCTCGCAGCAATCGCCTCGCGCCTTATCTTCTCGCCGAGCAGGAGGTGCGCGAAATAGAGCGCGAGCAGCGGGGCGATGAAGGACAGCGCGATCGCCTCGGCCAGCGGCAGCTTGGTCAACGCATAGAAGAAGGACAGCGCCATGAAGGCCGAGATGATCCCGCGTTCGAGATGCAGCTTGAGCAGAGTGCCCCGCGGCCATGACGGCCCTCGCGCCAGCCAGAAGGGCGCGATCAGCGCCGCTCCGATGAAGGAGCGCAGCATGGTCGCGGTGTAGGCCCCGGTGACGAGCGCGGACCCTTTCATGAAGGCGTCCATCAGCGCGAGAAATCCCACGCCCGCGAAAGCGGCGGCGAAGGGCGCGAGGCGTTTCGGATCGGGCGGCGCGGCGGACATGGCTCGCCCGGACTAATATGACCGCGTGCCCGCGTCACGCTCGTTTCCCCGGCAGGCGCTGCTGCCAAGGGGGCGATTCAGCCCAGCGAAAGCCATCCCCATTGATAGGGGGGCGAGAGCGGGGGTATATTGATCCGCACAACAACAAGAACCGCGTGTGAAACGCGGTGCAGGACGGTGGAACGAGCCATGAAATATCGCGTGAACCTGCTGGCGGGCGGCCTCGCCGCGCTGGCGCTCGGCCTTGTCGCTGGGACGGGCGGGGCGGCCGCGCAGGAGCGCCCGGCGGAGAATCTCCTTCCCGAAGAGCCAGAGCAGGCAAGCGAAGCGGACGCGAGTTTCGACGAAGCCTTCCCGCGCATGATCTCCGACCCCGTGGTGCAGGGCGATCTCGAGCCGCCCGGCCCGCTGGTGCAGCCCTGGAGCATCGCCCATGCGGAAAAACTCGCCGTCTTCATCGAAGGGATCGCCGCCGAGGGGCTCGACCCGCGCGACTATGATCTGCAGGCTCTCAGGACCGCGCTCGCTTCGGGCCCGTCGCAGGAGCTCGACGAAATAGCCTCGCGCAATTTCGTCTGGCTGGTCGAGGACCTGCGTGACGGGCGCACCCCGATGGAGGCGCGCAAGCAGTGGTTCGTGTTCGATCCCGACCGCGACCGCTACCGCACCGGCGACCTGCTCGAAAAGGCGCTGGAGACGGGCGACATCGCGGGCACGCTCGAAAGCCTCAATCCGACCTATCCGGACTATGCCCGCCTGCGCGACGAACTCGCCGCGACCCCGCAAGAGGACGCCGAACGCCGCAAGCTGATCCGTGCCAACATGGACCGCTGGCGCTGGCTGCCGCGCGATCTCGGCCAGCTTTACCTCATCACCAATGTCCCCGAATACCAGCTTCGCCTGACGGTCGGGGACAAGGCGCTGAAGACCTACCGCACCATCGTCGGCAAGCCGGGCCGCACCGCGACGCCGCAACTGGCCGAAATGGTCGAGGGCGTGGTGTTCAACCCGACCTGGACCGTGCCGCAGAGCATCGTAAAGGGCGAGGGGCTGGGCGCGCGCGTGCTGGCGAATCCCGCCTGGGCGCGGGCCAAGGGCTACAAGGCGACGAAGGGCGCGAACGGCTATATCTCGGTCGTGCAGCAGCCCGGGCCGACCAATTCGCTGGGTCGGGTGAAGCTGGAAATGCCGAACCCGCACGCGATCTTCTTCCACGACACGCCCTCGCGCCACCTCTTCGCGCAAGACGAGCGCGCGCTGTCGCACGGCTGCATCCGCACCGAGCGCGCGCTGGAGCTCGGTATGACGCTGGCGATCCTCGGCAAGGGCGCGACCCGCGACGAGGCGGTGGAGATCTCGACCTCGGGCGAATACACGAAGGTGGAGATCGACCGGAAGATCCCGGCCTACATCACCTATTTCACCTACGGCACGAACGTCGACGGCGAGATGACCGAGTTCGAGGACATCTACGGGCGCGACGCCCCGGTGCTGGCGAGCCTCGACCAGCCGCGCGTGCGCGACCGCAGCAATGTCATCGACGACGAGGTGATCGTGATCGAGAACGACCCGAGGGACGAGGGCTAGTCGGGCAATTCGTCCAGCATCGCGATGACCTGCCGCCGGTAGAACCACGCCGCAGGCAGGACGAAGGAGTCCAGCACCAGCGCGTGTTCCCACAGCAGCGGCTCGCCCGAAACCCACGGCACGCTCCACATGAAGCGGCTCACCACGGCAGCTGCGCCCGCGCCGGTCGCCATGGAGATGGCGAGCCCTTTGGGCGTGCGGATACGCTCGCCCAGCAGCAACGCCACGGGCAAGCCGAAGATGACGAGATAGAAGGCGGTCACGAAGGCTCCTGCGATCGAACCGACCGCAACCGCGAAGCCTCCCACCACGAGGAAGGACAGCATTCCGTCCAGCGACAGCGAGAAAAACTCCCCGGCTGCCATGGCGGCAAGGAGATAGAACAGCATCAGGCAGGCCGTGCCGATCGCGCCCGCGATGATGCTCGTCGGGACGATGGCGGAGGCGGTCGCGGTCAGGCGGCTTACCGGTGCGCCGAAGCCCGCGCGGTAGCGCATTGCCTCAGAAAGCGCCGGTGACGTAGCGCTGGAGGTCGCTCGGCTGCGTCGGGCGCAGCGGTTCGAGGTTGGCGGAGCGGAGGCTCCCGTCCTCCTGCAGGCCGAGGCTGTCGGCGAACAGCAGGCGCCCGCCCGACAGGTTCATCAGCGCGATGCGGAACTGTTCCTCGCCCATGGCGAAGCAGCCGTTCGAGCGCCCGAGCCTGCCCCAGCGGTCGATATGCGAAGGTTCGGCATAGTCGGCGCGGTGCATCACGATGTAGCGGCGGAGCGCGTTGTCGTTCGTCTCGTCCAGCCCGCCGAGGCGAACGGAAGTGCCGTACTTGCCCTTGTACCATTCCCACGTGACATAGGCTCCGCGACTGGTCGCGTTCGAACCTTCGACATTGGAATAGCGGTTGAGCACGCCGTCATGTTCGGGATCGGACCCCTGACCGTGGCTGACGTGGTAGGAATGGACTTCTTGGCGGTCGAGATTGACGAAATGGAACCGGCGCTCGGCCGAATGGACGCCGTAATCGGCGATGCCGACGATGTCGCGTTTCCAGATCGCATCGCCCGCGCGTTCGAGTTCGCGCCGGGCGATGGCGAAGAGCGCGCGGTCGCGCGCGGAGCCCTTGATCGGTTGGGCGGCGAGGCGGGCGGCGGGCGAGGCGAGCAGCGCCCCGCCGACCAGCGCGCCCTTGATGAGAGTGCGACGCTTCATATCCTCGCAACATATAGCGCGAAGCTTGCCCGGATGTGAGCATTTAATTGCGGTTCGCCGCAGATAGGGGGCATTCCGTAGGTCAGTGGCTCCGTTTCATCGACGGGGCGCGGGCGCGGCGCGCGTTCTCGTCGGCCATGGCGAGCATCGAGCGGGCGTGGCGGCGGGCGACTTCGCGCTGGTCCTCGCCATAGCCGCCGCCGAGCGCCGAGGCGACCGGAAGGCCGCGTGCCCTAGCTTGCGACACCACGAAACGGTCGCGCCGTTCGAGCCCCGTATCGGTCAGCGCGAGCCGCCCGAGCTTGTCGTCGACATGGGGATCGACGCCCGCCTGGTAGAGCACGAGGTCGGGCGCGAATTCGTCCATGATGCGCGGCAGGTGCGCTTCGAGCGCCTCCATGTAACCATCGTCGTCCAGCCCGTCGGGCAGCGGCACGTCGCAGTTCGAGCGGGCCTTGCGCACCGGGAAGTTCTTCTCGGCATGAAGCGAAAGGGTGAAGATGTCGTCGCGCAGCGCGGTGAGGCTCGCGGTGCCGTCGCCCTGGTGGACGTCGAGATCGACGATCAGGATGCGGCGCGCGCTGCCTTCCGCGATCAGGCGATTGGAGGCGACCGCGAGGTCATTGAACACGCAATAGCCCGCGCCCGTATTCGCCAGCGCATGGTGGCTCCCCGCCGCGCTGTTGGCGGCGTAGCCGTGGGTCATGGCGAGGTGCGCTGCGAGCCATGTCCCGCCATTGGTGTGCCGGACCCGGTCGCGGATCCGCTCGGTCACGGGAAAGCCGATGCGCCGTTCCTTCTCTCGGGGCACGGAGACGGTGAAGACTTCCTCGACATAGTGCGGGTCGTGCACCGCCTCGAGCCATTCGCGGGGGGCGGGATCAGGGGCGTGCTCGGTGATGGGGGCGCCGCTCGCGCGCAGTTCCTCCATCACGAGGTAATACTTGTCGAACTTGAACGTCCCGCGTTCGGGACGCGGAGCCATGTAATCGGCGTGATGGACGACGTGCAGCATTGGACTGGGAGCATCAACCCGGATCAAACGGGCGCGCCGGCCAGCCGTTCCAGTTCGGCGAAGATCTCTGCCTCGCTGCGGCTCGCGGCGTTGCGCCAGGTGGTCGCGGTGTCCGGGTTCACAAGCGTTCCGTCCGCCGTCAGGACCAGCAGGTTGGGCGTCCCAGGCAATTCTTCGAGGCCGAAGCTTCGTGCGATGGCAAGGTTATGCCCGTCGCCGGTCTGCGGCATTCCGATATTGACGAAGACCAGTTCATATTCACGCTCTACCAACTCCGCGATGCGCGGGCTTTCGAGCCACCCGGCGAGCGCGCGGCTGTCGTGGCACCAGTTCGCGCCCATGACCAGCAGCACGCGCTTGCCCGACATGGCTGCGCTGGCGAGCGCGGCGTGGACATCGCCCATCGCGTTGTCGGAGACGGCATAGGAGCGCGCTTCGGGATAGGTCGGCGCTGCCGGAACGCTTGCACAGGCGGCAAGCGCGAGGGCCGCGAAAAGCGCAACAGGGAGGCGGATCACCCGCGCTGGTCCTCGAGTCTCAATTGTCCGATGCGCAGCACCTCGACCTTGGCATCGCGGATGCGCAGGCGGTTCACCGCCAGCCGCGCGACGGCGACGGTTCCGATGGCGACCGCACCCACGGCGACCGCGCCGACCGCAAAAGCGCCCAGCGCAGCGCCGATCGCGCGCGTCCGGGAAAGGGCGGGGCCGCGCGCCACGCTACTCGGCGGCTTCCGGCGTTTGCTCGGCCGCGTGCGGGTCGAAGGCGACGGCCTCGCCCGCTTCGATCGCGGCGGCCTTTTCCTCCACGAGGCGCACGATATGGTCGAGCATATCCTCGTCGTCGATCGCGTGCGCCTTGACGCCGGAGAGGTAGACCATGTGCTTGCCATTGCCGCCGCCGGTTAGGCCGATATCGGTTTCGCGCGCTTCGCCGGGTCCGTTGACGACGCAGCCGAGCACCGAAAGGCTCATCGGCGTCTTGATATGTTCGAGCCGCTTTTCGAGCGTCTCGACCGTGCGGATCACGTCGAAGCCCTGGCGCGAGCAGGACGGGCAGGAGACGACGCGCACGCCGCGGGTGCGCAGGCCGAGGGCCTTGAGCATCTCGTAGCCGACCTTGACCTCTTCCTCGGGCTCGGCAGAAAGCGAGACGCGGATCGTATCGCCGATGCCCGCCCACAGCAGCGAGCCGATGCCGATCGAGGATTTCACCGTCCCGCCGATCAGCCCGCCCGCCTCGGTGATGCCGAGATGCAGCGGGCAATCGACCGTCTCGGCCAGCCCGTGATAGGCCGCGACCGCGAGGAAGACGTCGGAGGCCTTCACCGCGACCTTGAATTCGTGGAAGTCGTGGTCCTGCAGCAGCTTGATGTGGTCCAATGCGCTTTCGATCAGCGCCTCGGGGCAGGGCTCACCGTATTTTTCGAGCAGGTCCTTCTCGAGCGATCCCGCGTTCACCCCGATGCGGATCGCGCAGCCGTTCGCCTTGGCCGCGCGGACCACTTCGGCGACGCGGTCGGCCGAGCCGATATTTCCGGGATTGATACGCAGACAGGCCGCGCCCGCATCGGCGGCTTCCAATGCGCGCTTGTAGTGGAAATGGATGTCGGCAACGACCGGGATATGCGCCGCGCGGGTGATCTGGCGGAAGGCGCGGGTCGATTCCTCGGTCGGGCAGGAGACGCGGATGATGTCGCAGCCGACATCCTCGCAGCGGCGGATCTGGTCGATCGTCGCCTTCACGTCCTCGGTCGGGGTGTTGGTCATGGTCTGCACCGTGATCGGCGCATCGCCGCCCACGGGCACGTTGCCCACCATGATCTGCCGGCATTCACGCCGCTCGATATCGCGCCAGGGTCTCACAGACATGGCCGTAGATATAATCACGCGAGCGTTTCGGGGCAATGACATCTCTATTGGTGTCAGACCTCCCGCCCCGCCTCCCCACCAGGCCACCATAGCCTGATGGTATTATTGGTGGCCGGGTGGGGAGGCGGGGCGGGAGGTCAGCGTCGCGCGATAGCGCGACCGAACCGAAGACTCCGGGGGCGGGGGGTAAGCGTCGCGCGAGAGCGCGACCGCCATCAAGAACTCATCCGCTTGACACCCGGCCCGCCGCGCGCTTGCCTTCCCGCGAAAGGGAGAGACACCATGCTTCAGGGATCGACGACCGAATTGCGCAGCGAGCGCGCCAGCCTGCTGATGCGGGCGGTGGTGTGGCTGATGAAACGGCGAAAGCCCGTCTTCCCGCACAGCCCCGAAGGCTTCCGCGAAAAGCTCGCCCAGCGCGAGCCACCGCAGGACGCGCCGATGCCGGCGAAGTTCGAAAAGCGTTTCATCGTCGAGCGGCGCACCGTCGAGGGGCAGGAGGTCGTCACGCTCCACCCGAAATCCGGCCCCGGCGAATGGCATATGCTCTATTTCCACGGCGGCGGCTTCGTCCTGCCGATGTTCGACGTGCACTGGCCGCTCGCCGCGAAGCTGGTCGAGACCTGCGGCCTGTCGATCACACTGCCGCTCTATAATGTCGTCCCCGAAAGCCCGGCGAGCGTGCAGGACGCGCTCGCCGATGCCTGTTTCGCGCAGCTTGCCGAGGTCCACGACCCGGCGAAGGTCGTGCTCTGCGGCGACAGCGCGGGCGGGCACATGGCGCTCACCCTCGCGCTGCGGCTGGCGCGTGCTGGGGGCAAGCAGCCCGGCAGGCTCGCGCTGTTCGCGCCGTGGCTCGACCTCACCATGCGCGACGAGGCGATGCGCGCGGTCGAGCCGCATGACGCGATGCTCAAGATCGGTACGCTGCGCGCGACGGGCGCAATCTATGCAGGCGAGCGCGACCCGGCGAGCCCGGAATGCAGCCCGCTCCACACGTCGAAGGAAGACCTCGCCCAGCTTCCGCCGACCCGCATCTGGACTGGGCGGCACGACCTGTTCATCGTCGATTCGCGCACTTTCGCGAGCAAGCTGCGCGATGCAGGGGTGGATGCGAAGCTCTACGAATACGAGGCGGCGCCGCACGTCTTCATGGCGATCACGCCGACGCGTGAGGCGAAGGACGTCTTCGCGCTGATGAAGGACTTCCTGCGCGGCTAGACCGGGTAGCTCACGCCCGTCATCCGCTCGCTCATCTCCCACAGCCGCGCGGCGCTTTCACCGTCGAGCGCATAGGAGCGCACGCCGCGATCCTCGGCCTCGTCGTCGACCGGGGCCACGCCGCAGTCCTCGCAATAGACCCCGCCGCGGCCCGCCACCTCTTCGCTGGTCGCCGCCCACACGCTCGTCGCAGCGCCCTGCGGAATGGTCTTCCACTGGAAGTTCGCATCGCTCGCCTGCACCCGCTCCATCAGCGCCTTGGCCATTTCCGGCGTGAGGTGGCGGCCGAGATTGGTGTCGATCCCGCCCGGGTGGACGGCGTAGGAGTGGATGCCCTGCCCGGCGTAGCGTTTCTCCAGCTCCACGGTGAAGAGCACGTTCGCGGTCTTGGACTGGCCGTAGCTTGCCCAGGGATTGTAGTCGCGCCGCTCGAAATGCGGGTCGTCGAGGTCGACGCCGCCCATGTGGTGCGCGCGGCTGGAGAGGTTGACGATCCGCTTCGCCTCGCCCGCCATGACGAGCGGCATCAGCCCCGCGGTAAGCGCGAAATGGCCGAGATGGTTGGTCCCGAACTGGCGCTCGAACCCGTCCTTGGTGTGCTCGAAGGGGGTCGCCATGACCCCGGCATTGTTGATGAGGAAGTCGATCTTTTCCAGCCGCCCGCGCGCTTCCTCGGTGCAGGCGGCGAGGCTCGCTAGGTCGCCGAGGTCGCAGATGATCGTCTCGACGGTTTCGCTGCCCGTCTCGGAACGGATCGCCTTGGCGGCTTCGTCCAGCTTCACCTGGTCCCGCCCGGCCAGCACCAGGTGCGCGCCTTTTGCCGCGAGCGCGCGGCCCGTCTCCTGCCCGAGCCCCGAATTGCCGCCCGTCACGAAGGCGGTGAGGCCGGAAAGGTCCTTGCCCTCCAGAACCTCGTCGGTGGTCGTCTGCTTGCCGTAAGCCATCGCGCTCTCTCCCTTTATCGCCTTGGCGTGATGCCCGCTTTCGGGCTAGGCGTTCAACTCATGAAAAAGGCCATGCTTGCAGCGCTCGCCGCGCTTTTCGCCCTGACCGCCCCTTCCGCTGCCGAGGAGGCCGCAATGCCCGCCGACCAGCCGAAATGGTCGATCGCGATCCACGGCGGGGCGGGGACGCTCGATCCGGACCGGATGACGCCCGAACGCCGCGCCGCCTATGAAGCCGCGCTGCAGGAAGCGCTCGATGCCGGGGCGAAGGTGCTTGCCAGTGGCGGCAGCGCGATGGAGGCGGTGAAGGCCGCGATCATTCCGATGGAGAATTCGCCGCTGTTCAATGCGGGCAAGGGCGCGGTGTTCACGTGGGAGGGCCGCAACGAACTCGACGCCTCGATCATGGACGGGCGCGATCGCAGCGCCGGCGCGGTGACGGGGGTTACGACCATAAAGAACCCGATCCTGCTCGCCGACGCGGTCCGCACCGAAAGCGAACACGTCTTCCTGATGGGCGAGGGGGCGGAACAATTTGCGGCGACGCAGGGGATCGAGACCGCGCCGCCCGAATATTTCGCGACCGAGGCGCGGCGCGAGGCGCTCGAGCGGATGAAGGCCGAGGCTCTGTCCGCGCTTGACGTGGATACCAAGTTCGGGACCGTGGGCGCAGTGGCGCTCGACATGGAGGGCAACCTCGCCGCGGGCACCTCGACCGGGGGCATGACGGGAAAGCGCTGGGGCCGGATCGGCGATGCGCCGGTGATCGGCGCGGGGACCTATGCGGACAATCGGAGCTGCGCGGTGTCGGCGACGGGGTGGGGCGAGTATTTCATCCGGGTCGGGGTGGCGCAGGAGATCTGCACGCGACTGCGTATCTCGTCCGTAGAAGGAAAGCCGGACCGAGGCTGGAGCGTTCATTATCCCGGTGTCGAAAACTGGACAACTGACGACTACGCCGAGTTCGACGCGCAGATGACTGCCGATGCCGTCATGGCCGAGGTCAAGCAACTCGGCGGCGATGGCGGGGTGATCCTCGTGACGCCTGAGGGCCACGCGCTGTTCAGCTTCAACACCACCGGCATGTATCGCGGCCGCGCCGACAGCAGCGGGATGCGCGAGGTCGCGATCTTCGGCGGCGACGTGGAGGCGGGCGCGTCGAACACGCCGGATCACTGAGGCGTCAGAAGGGCAGGATACTCTCGCCGCGCTCGGCGAAATCCTCGATCACCTCGCCCACGCTCGCCAGCGCGGCTTCGCTGGCGGGGTCCATCCCGTCATGCGTCTCGCGCGCCCGGTAATAGGCCGCGAAGGTGATCGGCGGGTGTTCGCGCGGGCGGGCGAAGCCGATGTCGACGTAGAGCGAGCCCATGCCCGGCCAGATCGACGTGCCGGTCTTGTCGCCCGCAACCCACTTCTCCGGCAGGCCCGCGCGCACCCGGCGGCGGCCCGTGGGCGTGTCGATCATCCATTGCCTCAGCAGCGCCTCGGAAGGCTCCGGCAGCACCTCGCCGTAAAGCAGCTTCGCCACCGTGCGCGCCATCGCGGCGGGAGTCGTCGTGTCGCGATATTCGGTGACGGGCTGGTTGTTCAGCTCCGGCTCGGTCCGGTCGAGGCGGCTGACATCGTCCCCGATGCTGCGCCAGAAGGCGGTGAGCGCCGCCGGGCCGCCGAGTTCGCGCAGCAGCACGTTCGCGGCGGTGTTGTCCGAATATTTCTGCGTGTATTCCGCGAGTTCAAGGAGGGTCGCGCCCTCGGCCAGCCGCTTTTTGGTAAAGGGCGAGACGTGCATCAGGTCACCCCTTCCCCAAGTCACGCGGCGCGAGGCGTCGATCTCTCCCGCAGCGTCCAGCGCCAGCACCATGGCGGCGAGCGACAGCTTGAACGAAGAGCAGTGCCCGAAGCGGCGGTCACGGTTGAGGCCGAGCGACACGCCCGTTGCCGTGTCGAAAATCTCGACGCCCAGCGTCCCGCCCGCCTTGGCCTCGATGATGCGCAAGGTCGCCTGCATCCGCCCGAGCGGGCTCTGGTCTGGCGGGACGCAGGCGGCAAGGCCCAGCGCCGCGCTTCCGGCGATGAATCCGCGTCGGTTTATGGTCACAGGCGGCGCTCCATGCACAGGCTGAACTCGTCGGGCACATAGTCCCCGAAGCCGCTGCTTTCGGCGAAACCGTGGCTTTCGTAAAGCCTCAAGGCAGGCTCGAACGGAGCGGTCCGCCCGGTTTCGAGCCCGAGCCAGGTGAGCCCGCGCGCCCGTGCCTCGGCGATGAGGTGTTCGAGCAGCGCGCGCCCCGCTCCCTTGCCGCGATAGTCCGGCGCGGCGCGCATGGATTTCAATTCCCCGCGCCCTTCGCCCAGCTCCTTGAGCGCCCCGACCGCGGCGAGCCGCTCGCCGTCCCGCACCGCGTAGAAGGTGACATCCGGTGCGCGCAGCTTTTCGACCGGCAGCGCGTGGACCTTGCAGGCGGGCGACCAGGCGTACATTTCATCGAGGTGCAGCCGCAGCAGGGCGAGCACGTCCGCGCTCGTCAGGTCGTCTTGTGCGATGGCGTAGCGGATCACGAGAACTTGTCCGCCTTGCGCTTGCCGAAGCGCATATCGGCTTCGAGCTTGGCGCGGAGCTGGGCGTAGAACGCCTCGAGGAAGGCGCGCTCGTCGCCCGCGCCGGGGTCCCAGCCGATCTTGCGGCAGATCGCGGCGTGAACCGCCGAGAGCGCCTCGGGCTGGTTTTCGCGCAGGATGCGCTCCAGCGTCTGCAATTCCCGCTCGCCGTAAACCGACAGCTCCTCCTCGCCGAAATCGTAGCGCACGCCGGTGAGATCGCTCGTGCCCTCCGCCGCTGCCGCGCCCTGCGTCGACAGCGCCTCGGCGAGCTTGGTGCGCGGGGCTTCGACCACCCATGTCCCCGCGATCACGTCGCCCGCGCGCAGGGCGTCCTTGTTGAAGAAGGGGAAGGCCATGAAGATCCCGAACCATATTAGCCCAGCGATCCCCGCATTGCCCTGTTCGCCCGACGGCGCGAGCAGCAGGAAGATGAAGGGCATGAACAATTCGATGTCGCGGATGAGATTGCGCGCGATGACCGCTTCGGGCGTGAGCCTGCCGCCGCCTCTTGCCGCCACGCGGATGCCGACCGCGCGCTTGCCCGGCGTCGCCCCACGAGGGGACAGTTCGAAGGCGAGGAAATAGCCGTAGCGCGCGACGAAGATCAGCAGGATCGCAAGGATGATGACGAATTCGCCCGCTGCCGAAATCGCTCCACTCGCCGGGTCGAAATCCTCGTCCAGCACGGCCCAGAACAGCAGCGAGAACAGCAGCTGGACAAGGAAGATCCCCATGATGACGATGATGAAGTCGATCACCAGCGCGCCCACCCGGCTCCCGCGCGAAGCGACTGTGACGGGCAGGGCCAGCCCCTCGGGCGTGACCATGGTGCGGCGGCGCTTGGCCTCGGGATCGGGGCGCAGGCCCGCGTTGGCGGAAGCGGGGGCGGAGGTGGTGGCGCTGGCGGCGCTCATGCCTCGCTCTCCGCCAGCGTGCGGGGGCGGTAGAGGTAGAAATAGGACAGCCAGAAGGCGAGGAAGATGCCCCCGATAGCGAAACGCCCCTCGGTGCTGCCGACCAGCTGGCGCGGGAAGGCTTCGAGGAAGGCCGCGACGATCATCATGACGACGACGCCCACCATCACCACCGCCGCGCGCCGCCCGCTGGCCGCCGCGGCGGCAAGGATCGTGCGGCTCCCCGGAAAGGCCATCGAGCGCCCGATATGCAGCCCGGCCGCGCCGGCGAGCAGGATGCCGAACAGCTCGGTCGTGCCGTGGACCGAAAGCCACGCGGCCATCTCGATCCCCAGCCCCGCATCCGCGAACAGCCACAGGAAAGCGCCCAGCATCGCGGTGTTGTGGACCAGCAGCATCAGCGAGGGAATACCGAAAGCGAAACCCAGCGCGAAGGCGAGGATGCACACGCCCGCGTTGTTGCTGAAAAGCATGGCGGCGAACGTGGACAGCCCCCCGCTCCCGTCCTCCACCCCGAGCGTATCGGCGAGCGCCTCGCGGCTCGCGCCCGGGCGGCGGCTGTCGGCGAGGCCGGTGGGTACGAGGCGGTAGAACCATTCGGAATCCTCGGCCACCAGCAGCCAGCCGACGATCGTGCCGGTGACCATCACGAACAGCGCGATGCACACGTCGAGCCAGATCTCGCGCACGGCCCGGCTCCAGCCGCCGAACAGGAATTCGCGCAGCCACGCGAAGAAGCCCTTGCGCGGGCCGTAGACCTGGAACCACGCGCGCTGGACGAGGCTTTCGAGATAGCGCAGCGTCGCCGCATCGAGGCTCGTCTCGCGCGCGACCGAAAGCGAGGAAGCGGCGGTGCGGTAGAGCGTCGGCAGGGCGAGCAGGTCCTCGTCGTCGACCCGCTTGAGCCCGCCTTTCTCCATCCGTGCGACGATCGCTTCGAGCCTGCGCCAGTCGCCTTCGCGTTCGAGCCGGAAGCGGTCCGAACGCAGCGTCGCGCTGGCGATGTCGGCGGGCGGCTCGATCTCCTTGCGGGCGAACCATGATCCAAGAGCTGGCGCCTTCATCCGATCGCCTCGCTGTTCCGGATCGCCCAGTAGCGGTCGATGAGATCGAAAGTGATCGCCTCCCACGGCGCCTCGATCACGTCGACGCCCATCCGGCGCAGCCGCTGCAGGACGAGGCTGCGCTGGCGGGCGAGCGTATCGGCGGTGACCGAGCGGGCGAGGGTCGCGATATCGCCGGGCTCTTCCTCGATGAAGCTTTCCAGTTCGCTGTCGGCGAAGGTGACGAACAGGACGAGATGCTTCTTCACGAGGCGCGAAATGCTCTCGACCATCAGTTCGGCGGCGGTCGGATCGGTGAAATCGGAAAACAGCACGACCAGCGAACGGCGCTGCAGCTTGGCCGTAAGCGTGGCGAGGGCGAGGGTGAAATTGGGCTCGACCGGCTCGTAATCGAGCGAGGCGGCGGCGGCCTGCAGCCTGGGAAAGCCGCGCGTGTCGTTGACGAAAGGCGTCATCACGCGGGGGCTGCGGGCGAAGCCGAACAGGGCGGTGCGGTCGCCGCCCTTCAATGCGACATAGGCGCAGGTGAGCGCGGCCGAAACGGCGCGGTCGATGCGGGGCAGGCCGTCGACCGGCTCGCACATGGCCTGCCCGCAATCGAAGGCGAAGACGATCTGGTTGTTGCGCTCGCTTTCGTTCTCGCGGGCATAGAGGTGGTTGTGGCGCGCGCTCGCCTTCCAGTCGATCCGGCGGCGGTCCATGCCGGGCTCGTATTCGGAAAGCGCCTCGAACTGCGTGCCCTCGCCGCGGATGCGCCGCGCGATGAGGCCGGTGCGTTCGTCGCGCAGGAAGGTCTGCAATTCCTTCGAGCGCACCGGGGAAAGGTCGGGCCAGATGCGGATTTCGGTTTCGAGCGGCTGCGACACCTGCCGCGCGCCGAGGCCCAATGGGCCGGTCCAGCGCAGCCAGAGCCGGGTGACGCCGCCCGTCCCGCGCCGTTCGGGCAAGAGTTCGACCGCGCCCGAGAACACGCCCGCCTGCTCGCCCGGCACAAGGCGCAGCTCGGCACGCCCGGCAAGGCCGAGCCGGGGGTCGAATTCGAGCGCCGCCTCGGGCCGGCCCGCGCCTTGGCGCAGGAGCGCGTGGACTTCAACGACGCAGGGCCGGCCGACCTCGGTATCGGCCGGGGCATTGACTTCGCGCCGCTCGCAGCGCCCTGCGACAAGCCCGTCGAGCACCACCAGCACGACCAGCGCGATGGCGGCGGCGGGGGCGACCACCCAGGCTTGCGGCGAGGCGGCCGCGATCAGCAGGGCGAGCGGGGCCAGACCCGCGATCGCCCACGCCGCGCGGGCCGTGGGCACGATCGGCAGGGCCGGGAGCCAGCCGAACAGGCGGGCGAAGAGGGCGCGCAGGCGGCTCATGGTCTCGTCATGGGCCCTCAGCGCGGGGCCTCGGTGCTTTCGACCAGTTCGGCGACCAGCGCCTCCATCTCGCGGCCTTCGATCTCGGCGGCGGGGGAGAGTGTCAGGCGGTGGCGCAGGACGGGCACGGCGAGCGCCTTGACGTCGTCGGGGATGACATAGGCCCGGCCCTGCAGCGCGGCGCGGGCGCGCGCGGCGTGGGCAAGCATGACCGCCGCGCGCGGCGAGGCGCCGACCGACAGTTCCGCATTCTCGCGCGTCGCGCGCACCAGCCGCACGACATAGCGGGTGATGTCCTCGGCCACGGTGACATGGTCGAGCGCGCTGGAAAGCTCGGCCAGCCGCGTCGGGTCGGCGACCGGCGATACTCCGAGATCGGCGGGCCGCTGCGGACCCTGCCGCTTGCCGTAATCGGTGACGATCCGCGCTTCCTCGGCCTCGTCCGGATAGGGCACGAGCAGCTTGAACAGGAAGCGGTCGAGCTGCGCTTCGGGCAGGGGGTAGACGCCCTGGTTCTCGATCGGGTTCTGGGTCGCGACCACCATGAAATGATCGGGCAGGCCGTGCGTCTCCCCGTCGAGCGTCACGCGGCGTTCCTGCATCGCCTCGAGCAGGGCGGCCTGCGTCTTGGGCGGGGTGCGGTTGATCTCGTCGGCGAGCAGGAGGTCGCAGAAGATCGGCCCGCGCGTGAGGGTGAAGGTGCTGGTCTGGAAATTGAAAAGGTTGGAGCCGAGAATGTCGCCCGGCAAGAGGTCGGGCGTGAACTGGATGCGCCCGAAATCGAGGCCCAGGGCGGTGGCGAAGCTCTGCGCGAGGAAGGTCTTGGCCGTGCCCGGCGGCCCTTCGAGCAGGACGTGGCCCTGGGCCACCAGCGCTTCGAGCAGGCGGTCCACCATCTCGTCCTGCCCGACGATCGCCTTGGCGACTTCGGCGCGGATCGCATCGGCGAGGGTCCGCAGTTCCTCGAGTGTCATGCTCATGTCTTCAGTTTCCTCAGCAATTCGTCGAGCGCCTTGGCGGCGCGCAGAATGTCGTCGGGGGCCTCGGCGCTTCGCAGCGCCTCGGCCCGGGTGGAAAAGGGCGCCTCGTCCGGCAGGCGCCGGGCGAGCGCGGCGTCGATCGCCGCATCGTCGGGACGCTTGAGGGCGAGCAGGCGCGCGATGCGGCGCTGCGCGAGCGCGGCGTAGGGCGCTGCGAGCAGCCGCATCCGCTTCGCCCGCAGGATGAGCCCTGCGCCGTTCCTGACCAGCCGCTCCTTGCCGAAGCCGATTTCCGGCGCGCTCGCCGCAGCCGCGCCGAAGCGCATGAAGGCGCGCCAGCCGACCACGATCAGCGCGGCGATCAGGCACAGGGTCGCGGCGAGGAAAGGCGGCCGGAAGGCGAGGGTGAGAAGGTTCTGCGTTCCGCCGAAGCCATTCAGCGTGAGGTCGAACACCACCCGCGTGTCCTCGCCGTATCCTGCCTCGCGCACCAGCTGCAGCGCCACCGCCGCGCGGGCCGGGTCGGCAAGGCCCCAGTTGTTGACGAGGTCGGGCTCGGCCACGACCACGGTCCAGTGCGCGTTCTCGTAGAAGTCGCTGCCTTCCTCGCCCAGCACGTTGAAGGCGAGCATCCGCCCGTCGCCATCGCTGACGAGCGGTTCGAGCGTGTCCTTGGCAAGGACGAACTTGGTGGTCTTCGCCGGAAGGTCGCCCGCTATGCCGAAACCTTCGAAGGAAGCGGCCCCGCCGCTTTCACCCTCGCCCTCCTCCGGCCGGTCGAGCGCGGTGTCGAAGGTGTAGGGCGCAGGAAGGTCGTTGGTCCAGGTCGTCTCGGTCGCGAGGCCGAGCCTGACCCAGCCTTCCCTGAACAATTCGCGGATTTCCGCCGGCGCGCGGTCGGGGACGGTGCGCGCCTGCCATTTCGGCAGCAGGACAAGCGTCGGCCCCTGGTATTGCCGCGCCTCGAGCAGCGCGCCGATCTCTTCCGGGTCGGCGTAAGGCGAAGGCGCGATGACGAGGAGGTCGGGCGTCTCGAGATCGCTCGGCGAGCGCGAGACCTCGACCTCGTGGCCCGCGCCTTCAATCAGGCGGACCAGCCCGGCATAGCCGTTCAGGCCGACCGAGGCGGCATGGGCCGCGCCGTCGTTCTCGCGGTCGCCGCCGGTGTCGCCCGCCGAGATGAACCAGAGCAGGGCGAGGAAGGCGAGGAAGCCGACCGCCAGCACGGCGAAGACCGTCGCCTTGCCGAAAGGCGAGGACGCGCGGCCCGTCATGTCGGGCGCCGCGATGGCGGGGCCGCTCATGGCGCGGAAATCCGCTGGAGCGCGAAGTCGGCATAGGCCGCGCGGGCGGCTTCCCAGTCGGCCCTGTCGAGCGCGCGCAGCGCGAAGAGGCTGCGCTCCACCCGTTCGGCCACGGCGGCGAAGGCGGTGCGCGCTGCATCGGGCAGGGCGGGCAGGGAGGCGAGTTCGCGCGCGGTCGAGGAAGGTTCGACCCAGTCAGGCCGCGCGGCGGCGATCTGGCCGACGCTGCGCAGCAGGAGGAGGTGCGTCGCCTCGTCATAGCGCCCCTCGGCGGCGAGCCGGTCGGCATCCTCGAGCAGGGCGAGGCTCTCGCTCTCCTCGGGCCGCCAGTCGGGTGCGCCCGCTTCGGGCGGCGCGCCTTTCGCGGCGCGCGGCGCGCGGGCGAGCGGGCCGTAAAGCCGGGCGAGGAAGAACACCGCCAGCGCCGCCGCGAGGATCGCCGCGATCCACCAGAAATCGACCACCAGCCGCGCGACCGGCTGGATGATCATGCCGAGGAAATCGAACAACGCCTCGATCGCGCGGCTGAACCACGTCGGCTCGGGTTCGGGAAGGTCGGGAATCTCGACCGGCGCGAACTGGATATCCTCGCCCGCGCGCAGCGCTTCCCAGCCTTCCGGCGGGATGTCGGCAGAGGCGGCGGGCGCGCTCGCGTCGGCCGGGTTCTCTTGCGAAAGGGGGACCGTCTGCGCCGCGCTCGTCATGCCGGAAGGATTGGTGGCACGGCCAAGTTACCAAGGCAACAATTGTTGCCCTGACTTTTTCTCAAGGGCCGCTCAGCCCCGCTTGCGGGCCTGCGAATAGGTGCCGAGAATACGCAATTCCTTGGAAAAATAGGCACATTCTTCCAACGCGCGATCGACCGCGGGATCGCCGGGCGCGCCGTGGATGTCGGCATAGAACATGGTTGCCGAAAAGCTCGCGCCCTTCTGGTAGGATTCCAGCTTGGTCATGTTGACGCCGTTCGTGGCGAAGCCGCCCAGCGTCTTGTAGAGCGCGGCGGGGATGTTGCGGACCTCGAAGACGAAAGTGGTGATCGCCTCGGCGCCCGCGAAATCCGCCGGGTCGAGCGGCTGTGCGGCGAGCACGACGAAGCGGGTGGTGTTGTCGGCGCTGTCCTCGACGCGGCTTTCGATGATGTCGAGCCCGTAGAGCTCGGCCGCGATGGCGGGCGCAATGGCGGCGATTTTCGGATCGTCCTTCTCCGCGACGAAGGCCGCCGCCCCCGCGGTGTCGGCGTGCGAGAGCGGCACGATGCCGCGCTCGCGCAGGAACAGGCGCGACTGGCCCAATGCCTGCGGATGCGAATAGGCCGCCTCGAACGGGCCTTTGCCCTTCGCCATCAGCGCGTGGTGGATCTCCATGAAATATTCGCCGACGATCGAAAGCCCGCTTTCGGGCAGCAGGAAATGGATGTCGGCGACGCGTCCGTGCTGCGAATTCTCGATCGGGATGATCGCCTGTCCCGCGCGTCCGTCCCGCACGGCTTCGAGCGCGTCCTCGAAGCTGAAGCAGGGCAGCGGCAGCGCGTCGGGGCGCGCTTCCATCGCGGCGCGGTGCGAATTGGCGCCGGGCGAGCCCTGAAACGCGATGGCGCGCGCGGGATCAGCCTCGGCCGCTTCGCGCAGGGCATCGACAAGGGCTAGGGCGGGGCCGGGAAAAGAACGCATGATGCAAAGCGTGCTAGCCCCCCTTGACAGGCCCCACAAGCCTGCTTGCAAAACCTGCAAGAAATGATGTCGCCATGGGCCTTGCGCGGGGGAGAGGGCGACAGTAAGGGACGCGCGCAATGGCACAAGACAACAACACCAAAACGGGCGCGGATGCGGCTTCGGGTAGCACCGAATCGGCTTCGGGCGACCTTTTCAACACCGCGGCGGGCTGGGTCCTGTTCGCCGGTATCGTGGGCCTCGGTCTCAGCGTGCTGAGCGACAGGTATTTCCACGGCTATGATCCCAAGGATCTGCCGACCGAGGAAATGGGCTACATCGTCGAAGGCGTCGAGGAAGAGGGCGAGGCCGATGCCGGCCCGACTCTGGCGCAGGTACTCCTCGATGCCGACCCCGAAGCGGGGGCCAAGGTCTTCGCCAAGTGCCAGTCCTGCCACAATGTGGAAGCGGGCGGCCCGAACGGCGTCGGCCCGAATCTCCACGGCGTCATGGGCAAGCCGATCGCGTCGAACGCCCCGGGCTTCAACTATTCCAGCGCGCTCAAGGACAAGGGCGGCGAATGGACGTGGGAGAACATGAGCGAATGGCTCGCTTCCCCGCGCAATTTCGCGCCCGGCACGTCGATGAGCTTCGCCGGTCTCGGCAGCATCGAGGACCGTGCCAATGTCATGGCCTACCTCGCGGCGAACGGCGGTGCGCCGCCCAAGCCCGAGCCCGAGGCTCCGGCGGCGGACGAGGCCGCTCCGGCTGAAGAGGGCGCGGAAGAAGGCGCGGAAGCCGAGGCTCCGGCGGAAACCGCCGAAGGCTGATTTCCGCCAGCATCGAATTGAGAAGGGGGGCGCGGGTTTCCGCGCCCCTTTTCGTTTGCGCCCCGTTCTTGAGCGGCTCAGTCCTCGTCGCGGCCCTTGAACCCCTGCGCGACGACATACCATTCGGACGAGCCCTTGCGGCTGGCGGGCGGCTTGGCGTGCTTGACCGTGCGGAAATGCTGCTTGAGCAGGGCGAGCAGGTCCGCGTCGGTCCCCCCGGCGAGCACCTTGGCGACGAAGGCCCCGCCTTTCTCCAGCGTCTGACAAGCGAACCACGCGCCCGCTTCGACCAGCGCCATGGTGCGCAGGTGGTCGGTCTGCTTGTGCCCGACCGTGTTCGCCGCCATGTCCGACAGGACGAGGTCCGGCGGCCCGCCCAGCGCCTCTTCGAGCGCCTTGGGGGCGGCATCGTCCATGAAATCCGTCTGCAGGATGGTGACACCCTCGATTTCCTCGACCGGCAACAGGTCGATGCCGACGACCTCGGCCCTGGGCGCCTTCTTGCGGACCACCTGCGCCCAGCCGCCCGGCGCGATGCCGAGGTCGACGACGCGTTTCACGCCATTGAGGAGCGAAAAGCGATCGTCGAGCTCGATCAGCTTGTAGGCCGCGCGGCTGCGATAGCCGTCGGCCTTGGCCTTCTGGACATAGGGGTCGTTCAGCTGCCGCTCGAGCCAGCGCGTCGAGGACGGCTTGCGCCCGCGCGCGGTCTTCACACGGCGGTCGGGATCGCGGCCGGAGCGGCTCACTTTGCCGGTCTTTCGGCCGGTCTTTCGGCGGGTCTTTCGCCGCGCAGCTTCTTCAGCGCGCGTTCGCCCTGCCGGTCGGCGGCCATCATGCTGCGCAAGATGCCCTCGCGGATGCCCCGGTCGGCGACGCCAAGCCGGGCGGCGGGCCACAGGTCGAGGATCGTCTCGAGGATCGCGCAGCCCGCCACCACAAGGTCCGCGCGGTCATTGCCGATGCACGGCAGGGTGGAACGCTGTGCCGGGCTCATCCCCGACAGGCGGGTGGAGATCGCGCGCATATCGTCCGAATTGACGATCAGCCCGTCGACCGCCTTGCGATCGTAATGCGGCAGTCCGAGGTGGAGGCTGGCGAGAGTCGTCACCGTCCCGCTGGTGCCGAGCAGGCGGATATTGGCCTCGCGCGGGGCATCGCCGATGCGGTCTGCGAAATCGGCGAAGCTTTCGCGCACCAGTCGGCGCATCTCCTCGTAGCGTTCGCGCCGCGCGGCGCGCCCCGCCTCGCATTCGAGCCCATCGTCCTGCCCGACCGTGTCGGTCAGCGAGACGACCCCCCAGGGGACCGATTGCCAGTCGAGGATGCGCGGGACCCGGCGTCCCTCGGCATCGCCCGCTTCGAGCAGGACGAGCTCGGTCGAGCCGCCGCCGATGTCGAAGATCATCGCCGGGCCTTCGCCCGCTTCGAGCAGGATGTGGCAGCCCAGCACGGCCAGCCGGGCCTCTTCCTCGGCGCTGATGATGTCGAGCGCGATGCCGGTTTCGCGCCGCACCCGCTCGATGAATTCCTCGCCATTGGCCGCCCGGCGGCACGCCTCGGTCGCGACCGAGCGGGCGAGGCGGACATTGCGGCGCCTGAGCTTGTCGGCGCAGATCGAAAGCGCCGCAAGCGCGCGGTCCATCGCCGCGTCCGACAGGCGGCCCGTGGTCGCCAGCCCCTCGCCCAGTTTCACCACGCGGCTGAAGGCGTCGATCACGGTGAAGTCCCGGCCCGACGGGCGGGCGATCAGAAGGCGGCAATTGTTCGTGCCGAGATCGAGCGCGGCATAGGCTTCGCCGCGAAAGCCCGAACCGCGCACCGAGCCCTGTTCGACGCGGGCGGGACGCGCTCCGGCAGCGGTGTCCTGCCGCCCCCTGGCAGCGCAAGTGTGCCTGCGGCTGTCCCGGTGGTTGCGCTGTGTGCGTTCCGGCGCGCCGCGATCCCGCGAGGGGCGCTCGGAGCGTTCGTCTGGCTGGAAGGAGCGGGCGTAGCGTGGATCGGCTACTGTGCCGGACTGGGCGCCCCTTTTATTACCAGCTCTCCTGTCGTCGTCCGGCGGCACGGTATCCGCCATGGTCTTGATCTTCTTCTTGTCTCACCCGCACGTCAATCGGCTGCGGGCACCTGCTACCAGAGCTAAACCATGTCGCGCGGGAGGGCAAGCGAGGGGGCTTGCGCGCCGATGCGGGAGGGACCATCTGCCCCCTTGACCTCGCGCGCGGGCAAAACTAGGGAGCGCGCTCGTTCGCGGCCCCCCGTGTGGCCGGCCCGCGCGATGATGCCCCGTCGTCTAATGGTAAGACTACGGACTCTGACTCCGTCAATTGAGGTTCGAATCCTCACGGGGCATCCATTCCCCCCTACCGAACCGTCATTGGTCGCCCGCGATGTTGCGGCGGATGAGGCGCGTCGTCTCGGCCGCCTTCTCGAGATGCGGTAGGTGGCCTGCGCCCGCGATCACGTGCAGGTCGCAGGCGTCTCCCAGCGCCCCGTCGGCGGGAGGGGGGATGATGCGGTCGGCCTCGCCCCAGATCGCCAGCGCCGGCGCGGCGGGTGGGCGAGGTGCGTCCTCCGCGATTTCTCCGGCGACTTCGCCCAGCCGGGCGAGCGCTTCGGCGACCCCGTCGAGACGCTTGGTGCGCAACACGTCCTCGACCATGTCCCGCGAGATGGAATCGGCATCGGCGACCAGCCGGGTCAGCACCTCGCGCAGCTCGCGCTTACGCCGCGCGGCGGCGAAATCGGCGATGTAGCCGCGGTCGAGCGCCGCGCCGGGCAGAAGCGGCGCGATCAGCGTGAGAGAGCGCGTCTCATCAGAGGCCGCGACCCGATCCGCCACCGCCCCGCCGAAGGAGTGCCCGACGAGATGGGCCGCGCCGAACCCTTCGGCCGTGATGAACGCGCGCACCAGCGCCGCCATGTCCTCGATGCTCCCGCCGCCGGGAAGCGCCTTGTCCGAGCCGCCGTGCCCCGGCAGGTCGAGCGCGATCACGCGATAGTCGCTCGCAAGATCCTCGCTCACGAACATCCAGTTGCCGCTGTCGCCGCCATAGCCGTGGAGCAGCAGCACGACCTCCTCGCCCGCGCCCGCCTCGGCATAGCGCAGCGAAAGCCCGTCCACCTCGGCGGTGCGGTAGGCGGGAGTGGCGCCGCCTTCCTCCGCATCCTCGGCATCGGATTCGACCGCCTCGAAGGAGGCGACGAAGGCATCGACCGCTGCGCCGTCCGTGCCCGCTTCGCCCATCACCGCGATCAGCGCGCCGCAGGGCAGGGTCTCGCCTTCCTCCGCCACCAGCCGCAGCAGCGTGCCCGCCTGCTTGGCCTCCAGCGTGTTGAGCAGTTTCGACGTCTCGATGTCGGCGATCTCCGCGCCCTCGGTCACGGCGTCGCCCTCGGCAAGGTGCCACGAGGCGAGCGTGCCTTCCTCCATCGACAGGCCCCACTTGGGCATGGTGAGCGCGACGAGCTCTGTCATCGGCGTCACTCCGCCGGGACCGCTTCGCCCAGCGTTGCCCTGACGGCGGCGGCGATGCGGTCGGTCGAGGGCAGGTAGGCGGCTTCGAGATTGGGCGCGAAGGGGACGGGCGTGTGCGGCGGCGTGACCATCGCGACAGGCGCTTTCAGATGCGCAAAGCCCTTGCTGGCGACCAGCGCGGCGATGTCGGCGGCCATGCCGCAGCGGGGCGAGCTTTCATCGACGATGACCAGCCGCCCGGTGCGCTCGACGCTTTCGAGGATCGCCTCCTCGTCCAGGGGCGAGGTCGTACGCGGGTCGATCAGTTCGACCTCGATTCCGTCCTTGTCGAGTTCGTCCGCCACCGCCTTGGCGCGGGGGACCATGGCGGAGAAGGCGACGACGGTCACATCGTCACCCTCGGTCACGAATTCGGCCTCGCCGAAGGGGATGGTGTAAGGCTCGTCCGGCACTTCGGCCTGCGTGTCGTAGAGTGCCTTGTGTTCGAGAAAGATCACCGGATCGTCGTCGCGGATCGCCTGGATCAGCAGTCCCTTCGCGTCATAGGCGTTGGACGGCATCACCACCTTGAGCCCCGGGATATGCGTGAAGATCGGGTGGAGCGCCTGCGAATGCTGGGCCGCCGCGCTCATCCCTGCCCCGATCATCGAGCGGATGACGAGCGGCGTCCTCGCCTTGCCGCCGAACATATACCGGAACTTCGCTGCCTGGTTGAAGATCTGGTCGAAGCACACGCCGACGAAGTCGACGAACATGAGTTCCGCGACCGGACGCAGCCCGGTCGAAGCCGCCCCTGCCGCCGCGCCCATGATCGCGCTTTCGGTGATGGGCGTATCGATCACGCGCGTGCGGCCGTATTTCCCGACCAGCCCCTTGGTCACGCCGAGCACGCCGCCATAGGCATCGTCCTCGCCGCTGCCGCCCGCGCCGCCGGCGACGTCCTCTCCCATGACGATGACATTTTCATCGCGCGCCATTTCGGAATCGAGCGCTTCGTTGATCGCTTGGCGATAGGTCTTGCGGGGCATTGCTTGGCTCGCCTTTTCAGTAGGAAACGTAGACGTCGGTGAGGAGCTCGTCCTCGGCCGGAACGGGGGCGGCTTCGGCGGCATCGATGGCTGCGGCGATAGCCTCGGCGCATTCGCGGTCGACCGCGTCGAGGTCGGCAGGCTCGAGGCGCCCTTCGGACGTCACGCGTTCGCGGAACAGGCGCAGCGGATCGTCGGCGCGCACGCGCTCCAATTCCTCCTTGCTGCGATAGGCTTGCGCGTCGCCGATGAAATGGCCGTGCTGCCTCATGCAGGTGACTTCGATCGCGCTCGGGCCGCCGCCGGTGCGGGCGCGTTCGATCGCCTCGCGCGCGGCCTCGAACACGGCGAAGAAATCGCGCCCGTCGACGGTCGTGGCCGGCATCCCGAAGCCCGCCGCGCGGCCCGCGATGCTGTCCGCTCCGACCGCGTAATCGACCCCCGTGCCTTCGCCATAGCCGTTGTTCTCGAACACGAAGATGGCCGGAAGGCCGAGCACGACGGCGAGGTTCATCGCCTCGAAGGTGGTGCCCTGGTTGGACCCGCCGTCGCCGGTGAAGGACACCGCGACATGGGGCAGGCCCTTGGTCTTGAGAGTGAGCGCCGCGCCAACGACCAGAGGCGGGTTGCCGCCCACGATCGCGTTCGCGCCCAGCATTCCCTTGTCGAGATCGGCAATGTGCATCGAGCCGCCCTTGCCGCGGCACAGCCCGCCCTCGCGCCCGAAGATCTCCTTCATCATGCCCGTGACGTCGCAGCCCTTGGCGATGCAGTGGCCGTGGCCACGGTGGGTCGAGCCGATATAATCCTCGTCCGACAGGTGCAGGCACACGCCGACCGCGCTCGCCTCCTGCCCGGCGTAGAGGTGGACGAAGCCGGGGATGCGGCCCTGTTCGAACTGGGCCTGCACGTTGTCCTCGAAATCGCGGATGAGCCGCATCCGGCGATAGGCTTCGATCAGGGTCGGTCGGTCGAGTTGCATCCCTTTTGATCCCTTCTTTGACCGCAAAACTTTATACAGGCATATCTAAAAATGGAAGTCTTGTCGGTGGGGCTTTGCAATCGCATGGTTTCACGGATCGGCGCGGGGCTGAATGCCCGATTTTGGGAGCGGGGCGGTGGCGAGCGGACACGGCGAGAGCGGCTGGGAGCGCGTTTGCGCAGCTGCCGACATTCCGTCCTCGCGCCCGCTCGCCGTGGAGATCGCAGGCCGCGCGATGTTGCTGTGCCGGGCGGGGGGCGAGGTCTTCGCGGTGGACGCGCGCTGTCCCCATGCCGGCCAATCGCTCGCCGGAGGGCGCGTGCGGGGCGGGGCGATCGCCTGCCCGCACCATGGCGCGCGCTTTCGCCTGTCGGACGGCGCGGCGATTGCCGGGCCGACGAAGCGGGCGCTCGGCTGCCACGCGGTGCGCCTCGAAGGCGGCGAGGTGTGGGTGCGCCCCTGAGGCTTGCAAGATTCATACAGCAATGTAAAAAGGTGCGCGGAGAGGTTCGAAATGCCCCAGCGTTCGCCCAAGGCCCCGCAGCCGACGCTTACCGAAATGCTCGCGCGCGAGAAGCGCCCCGTGCCTGCCGTGCTCGCCGAAAGGGGCGAGGCCGAAGTGCCGGTGCGCCCAATCGACCGGCGGCGCTATTTCGATGCCGACTTCGCCGCGCTCGAGAACGCGCGGCTATGGCCGAAGACGTGGCAGATGGCCTGCCGGGTGGAGGACATTCCCGAGGTCGGCGACTACGTGCTCTACGAAATCGCCGACATCTCGCTGATCGTGGTCCGCTCGGCGCCGGGCACGATCAAGGCCTTCTTCAACGCCTGCCTCCACCGCGGCCGGGCGCTGCGCGACTGCGACGGCACGGCGGAGGAATTTCGCTGCCCCTTCCACGGCTTCACATGGGCGCTGGACGGGTCGTGCAAGCGGCTCGTCAACGAATGGGATTTCGAGCACGTCGACAAGGCCGATTTCGCCCTGCCCGAAGCCCGCGTCGCGACCTGGGGCGGCTTCGTCTTCGTTTGCCCCGACGGATGCGAGGAGAGCCTCGAGGAGTTCCTCGGCCCCGTCGCCGCGGCCTACGAGACGCGCGGCTGGTCGCTCGCCGAGCGGGTCAAGGTGGTCCACGTCCAGAAGATCAACCGCTGCAACTGGAAGATCGCGCTGGAAGCCTTCATCGAGAGCTTCCACGTCACCGAAACCCATTCGAGCGCGGCGCCTTATCTCGGCGATGCCAACACGCAATACGACGTGTGGGAAGGCAGCGCGCACACCCGCATGATAAGCCCGCGCGGGCTCGCCAGTCCGAACATCGAGCCGCTCACCGACGAGCAGGTCTACCGCGAGGGGATGCGCCCCGCGCTGGGCGATGCGGCGGACACGCTGGCGCTGCCCGACACCGCCGAAACCGCGCGCGAGGCGATCGGCGCGGCGCGGCGCAAGGCGCTGGCGGAGCAGGGCGTGCCCTATGCGGAAGAGGCGACCGACTGCGAGCTGATCGACACGATCCAGTACCACGTCTTCCCCAACCTCGTGTGCTGGGCGGGCTGGGGGAGCTACCTCGTCTACCGCTTCCGCCCCTTGGGCACGGACCCCGACATGAGCGTCATGGACATCATGTTCGTCGCGCCCGGCGGCGATCCGGCGAACGTGCCCGAACCGCAGGTCGTCGGACCCGATGCGAGCCTTCACGAAGCGCCGCAACTGGGCGGTTACTGCGCCGTGTTCGACGAGGATTCGGCCAATCTCGCCGCGCTCCAGCGGGGCCTCAAGACGATGCGCACGAAAGGCCCGGTCACGGGCGACTACCAGGAAGCGCGCATCCGCCATTTCCATGCACAGCTGGACAAGAGCCTTGGCAACGCCTGAGGACATCGCCCGCCCCGGCGAGCCGAAACCGCGCGCGGCGGGCTTCATGCGCGCGCCGTGGCTCGCTTACGAGGCGATGCGCGAGGAGGCCGGGCCGCTCTGGAGAGAACCCGAAACCGGCGTGGTCTTCGTGCTCGACTATGCCCTCGCCGAAGAGGTGATGCGCCATCACCAGCGCTTCTCCAGCTTCGCCGACCGCGCGGCGATGCGAAAGGGCGGCCTCCCGCCCGAGGTGCTGGAGATCAAGGCGCAGGGCTGGCCGCTCGCGCTCACCATGGTCCAGAACGACGGGCCCAGCCACGACGATTATCGCAAGCTCGTCGGCCCTTTCTTCCTGCCGCGCCGCCTCAAGCTGATGGAGCCCTTCGTCGCCGGGCGGATCGGGGAATTGCTGGATGCAATCGACGCGAAGGGCGGCAAGAGCGATTTCTTCCCCGATTTCGCGGTCCCGCTGCCGGTCTCGGTGATCGGCGAATATCTCGGGATGCGGCATCTCGGCGACGAGACGGTGAAACGCTGGTCCGATGCCTTCGCCGACGAGATCGGCTTCCTCACCAGCGACACCCGCGCCATCGAGATCGCGCGGCTCACGCTCGAATGCCACAAGGCGATGGTCGCGCTGTGCGACGAGCGGCGCGGGGGAGAGGGCTCGGACATCATCACCGCGCTCGCCAATGCGACGAAGCCCGACGGCGAACCGCTCGACAATTCGGAGCTGCTCTCGATCCTCACGCAGCTGATGGTGGCGGGGAACGAGACGACCACCTCCACGCTCGGCTTCGCCCTCCTGCGCCTTGCGCGCGATCCGGCGCTGTTCGCGCGGCTCAAGGCGGAGCCGGACAAGATCGCGCCGTTCCTCGAGGAAGTGCTGCGCCTCGACAGCCCGATCCAGGGGCAGTTCCGCAAGGCGGTGGGCGACCAGCAGCTGGGCGGGCACATGATCCCCGACGGGACCATGCTCCACGTCCGCTTCGCCGCGGCCAATCGCGACGAACAGGTCTGGGGCGAGGGCGCGGGCGAGGTGCGACTGGACCGCAAGCCGCCGAAACCGCACATGGCGTTCGGCAACGGCATCCATTTCTGCGTCGGCGCGGCGCTCTCGCGGCTGGAAATGCGCCTCGCGCTCGCCGAAATCCTCTCGCGTTACAGCGCTGTCCGGCTTGCCGCGCCTGAGGAAGACCTTCCCTTCCGCACGAATTTCCACCAACGGGGCATGACATCCCTGCCCCTGGAATTCGAGCGATGACCAAGAACGACGACACCGAAAACCGCCATATTTCCAACCTGCCCGACCCGGCGGCGCTGACTTCGGGCGAATTCAACCGCTCGCGCCGCACGCGGCTGAAGATCCTCGATGCGGGCGTCGCGGTGCTGGCGCGCGACGGCTACAAGAAGCTGTCGACCACCGGCGTCGCCAAGGAGGCCGGGATCACGCGTGCGGCCATGCTCTACCATTTCGGATCGCGCGCCGAGCTGATCGAGGCGATCATCCGCCACGTCACCCGCCGCCGGATCGATATGTATACCGACGCGATGGAGGGCCTGCCGCACGATGGGGACTTCCTCGAACGCGCGGTCGACATCGCGTGGGAGCAGCTCCAGACGCCCGAATTCGCCGCCTATACCGAGCTCGCGCTCGCCTCGCGCACGGATGAGGAACTGCGCAGCCACATGGAGCCCGCGCTCGCCGCCTTCGACCGCTCGCGGCGCGAGGCGGCGCAGGGCCTGTTCCCGCGCTATCTTTCGGATTCGGTCGAGTTCGACCTTCGCCGCGACATCGTGCGCTTCCTGCTCGAAGGGGTCGCGCAGCAGGACGGCATCACCTTCAATGCCGAGGAGCGCAAGGGCGCGCTGCTGCGCTTTCTCAAGCTGCTGATCGGCACCGAAGAGGGCGTCGCCCTGCTGCGCAAGGCGGTCGGTGCGGGGCAAGAGGACGACGCCGCTTGAAAGCCGAGGCCGGGTTTCTCGAGGCTCGGCCATGGCCCGCGCAAAGGCTCGCGTGGACCGCGCTCGCGATCCTCGCGCTCGCCAATATCCTGTCCTATCTCGACCGGATCGTGATCAACCTGCTGGTCGAGCCGATCCAGCGCGACCTTGCGATCAGCGACACCCAGTTCGGCCTGCTCCAAGGTGTCGCCTTCGGCCTGTTCTACACCGCCATGGCGCTGCCGATCGGGCGGCTCGTCGACAATGGCCCGAGGAAGCCGGTCATCGCGATCGGGGTCGCGGTGTTCAGCCTGTTCACCCTCGCATCGGGCCTCGCGCGCAATTTCGGGCAGATGTTCGCCGCGCGGATCGGAGTGGGCGCGGGCGAGGCGAGCGTCGTGCCGACCGCCTATTCGATCATCTCCGATATGTTCCCGCCCGAACGGCTGGGCCGGGCGATGAGCGTCTTCACCATGACCGCCTTCGTCGGCATCGGCCTCGCCTATATCGCGGGCGGTGTGGCGATCGCGGTGGTCGCGGCGTGGGACGCGCCGGGCTTTCTCGGCGAGCTCGCCCCGTGGCGGCGCACCTTCCTGCTGGTCGCGGCGCCCGGCCTGCTGGTCGCGGTGCTGCTGATGCTGGTGCTGAAGGAGCCCGCAAGGCGCGGCGGCGAGGGGCGGGCGAAAGTCCCCATGCGCGAGGTCGCGGCGCATCTTCGCGGGCAGAGCCGCGCGCTGGCGTTCGTCTTTGCCGGTTTCAGCATGATCACGCTGTCGGGCTATGCCTCGACCGTGTGGACCCCGGCGCTGTTCATCCGCGCCTATGGCTGGTCGGCGGGCGAGATCGGGGTCGCCTATGGCGCGCTTTACCTCGTGCTCGGCCCGGCGGGCGCGCTGCTTGCGGGCTGGCTGTGCGACCGCATGACCGCAGCGGGCGCGCGCGATGCGCCGCTCAAGGTCGCGGCGTGGGGCTATCTCGGCACCGGCCTGTTCGGCGGGCTCGCTCCGCTCATGCCGACGGGCGAGCTGGCGCTGGCGGTTTTCGCGCCCGCCATGCTGATGTCGACCATGCCCTATCCCATGGCCGGGACCGCGATCCAGCTGGTGACGCCGAACCGGATGCGCGGACAGGTGAGCGCGCTTTATATGCTCGTCATCAACCTCGTCGGGCTGGGTGCGGGGCCGCTGGTGGTGGGCGCGTTCAACGACGCGCTGTTCACCGGGCCGGAGGGCGTGCGCTACTCGCTCGCCTGGGTGAACGCGGTCTGCGCGCCGCTCGCCTTCGCGCTGCTGTGGGCGGGGCTGCGGCCCTATCGGGAACTTCGGAGGGAGGCATGAAGCTCGAAGGCAGGATCGCGCTGGTGACGGGCGCGGCGGGAGGCATCGGGGCGGCGGTGGCGCGGGCTTTCGCGGCCGAGGGCGCGCGGGTGATCTGCGCCGATGTCGCGCGCGAGGCGGCCTTCGCGCTGGCGGAGGAACTGGGCGAGGGGGCCGAAGCCGCGGTTCTCGACGTTGCGAAGCGCGCGGACTGGGATCGGCTGGCGGCGGAAATCGAGGGGCGGCACGGCCGGCTCGACGTGCTGGTGAACAATGCCGGGATTTCCGGCATGGGCGATCTCGACAGCATCGACACGGAATTCTGGGAGCGGTTCCAGCGGACCAATGCCGACAGCATCTTCCATTCGGTGCAGGCGATGGCCCCGCTGCTGCGCGCCTCGGAGCACGCCTCGGTGGTGAATGTCGGCTCGCTCCTCGCGCTGCGCCCCAATGCGGCGCTGCCCGCCTACAGCGCCGCCAAGGCTTCGCTGCGCGCGCAGACGAAAGCCTATGCGCTGCACTTTGCGCAAAGGGGCGAATATATCCGCGTCAACGCGGTCCATCCGGGATCGACCCTGACGCCGATGATGGAAGCCAATCTCGGCGATACGGACGAGGAGCGCGAGGCGAACTACGCCCGCCGCGTCGCGGTCCACCCGCTGGGCGCGGCGACGGGGCGGATCGTGCTGCCCGAGGACGTGGCGAAGGCCGTGCTGTTCCTCGCCTGCGAAGACTCGGCCTTCATCACCGGCATCGACCTGCCCGTTGATGGCGGCGCGAGCCTTTAAAGCGACACCCGCCGCGTCTGCCCGCCGTCGACGATGAGGTTCACCCCCGTGATCCACGAGGCGCGTTTGCTGAGCAGGAACACGCCCGCATCCGCGACCTCCTCCGCCGTGCCGAGCCGGCCGAAGGGGATCTCCGCCACGGTCGCTTCGTAATAGTCGGGATAATTGACCTTGTGCTTCTCCCAGTTCCCGCCGGGAAAGGTTGTCGCGCCGGGCGAGATGCAGTTCACCCGCACCCCCTTCTTGCCGAGCACCTGGCTGATCTGCTTGGCGTAGACGATCAGCCCCGCCTTCATCACGTTGTAGGGCTGGACGAAGGGATAGGTCTCCAGCCCCGCGGTCGAGGACACGAACAGGACCGACCCGCCGTCCTTGGCGAGATGGTCCTCCAGCGCCTCGAGCCCGCGCACCGCGCCCATCAGGTCGACTTCGAAATTGGCGCGCCATTTCGCGTCGCCGCCCGCGCCGCCTCCGCCCGATACATTGTGGACGAAGGCATCGCACCCGCCGAGCCAGTGCGCGGCTTCGGCGAGCCATGCGCGGTAGGCGTCCGCATCGCCCACATCGACCGCCGCGCCTTTCACGTGGAAGCCGCGCGCACCCCACGCCTTCTCGCATTCCGCCACCGCCTCGGCATCGCGCGCGCAGAAGGCGAGATCCGCGCCCGCCTCGAGCAGCTTTTCCGCGATCCGGTTGCCGATCCCGCGCGTCGCCCCGGTGACGATCGCCTTCGCGCCTTCCATTTCGAGATCCATCGGCTGTCTCCTAAGTCGCTCTTGTATAGTGGGGCCGGTCTTCCGGCAGCGGCGGCAGGCCGTCTTCCAGCGGCACGCGCAGCGCGTTCAATTGCAGCGAGATCGTGAGAAAATTGCCCGAGAGCCAGACGAGATCGACCAGCTGGTCGGGCGCGTAGTGCTCGGCGACCCGCGCCCAAACGCCTTCGGAAATCGTCCAGTCGCGCATCATGTCGTCGACCGCCGCGACCACCGCCGCCTCGCCCGGCGTCCAGTGCGGACTGTCCGCCCCGACGCACAGCGCCTCGAAATCGGCATCCTCGAACCCGCCGCGCCGCGCGACGATCGAATGCATTCCCCACTCATAGGCGCACCGCGCGTTCCACCCGACCCGCAGGATCGCGATCTCGCGCTCGCGGAAGGGCAGGGCGTTGTGCAGCAGGATATGCTCGCCATAGGGCAGCCACTTGAGCAGCGTGTCCGGCGAATGGGCGAGCGTGCGGTGGAGCTTGTAAGGCCAGGCCGCGATCACCTCGGCGAGGCTTTCGGGAATCGCGTCGTCCGCCAAGGGGGGCAGGCCGGCCTTGCTCATGCGCTTTCTCCTTCCCGCAAGGGCTCGCGGCAGACCCACTTGAGGCACCGGGCGAGCAGTTCGCGGTATTCGGGCACGTCCCACGCCCCGCGCTCGACATGGGGATAGAAGGGCGTGCGATGCGGCGCGTCGTAATGCCCGCGCGCGTGGCCGGGGGTGAAATAGAGCACCTCGCCAGAGCCCAGCCTGCGGCGATAGAGCACCGCCTGCTGCGTGCGCGGCCACTCGTCCCGCAGGAAGCCGGGCGCGGCCCCGCCGAAATCGGCATGGAGCAGCACTTCGATGCCGTCGGTGTAATCCGACAGGTAAAGCTCGTCCTCGACCGTGAACGGCCCGATCCCTTCGGTGAGCGGGTCCGCCACCGGACCGGGCCGCACCTCGTAGGGGCCGATGGGGGGATGCGCCTGGAAGGACGAACCCAGCGTCTCGAGGAAATCGCCCGCGAGCGCGCGGCCCGATACGCCGTCCTCGCCCCAGACGAGCAGCGAATTGGTCGCGTGCAGCGCCAGCCAGCGCCCGCCGCCTTCGACGAATCGCCGCAACCGCCGGGCGGCTTGCGGCGAGGGTTCGACATTGCAGGTGTAGCTGATGAGCGCAGTCTCGGGCGCGCCATCGAATTCCTCGAAACTCGAGGACACGGCGACCCGGTTGCACGGGTCTTCGCCCAGCGCGCGCAGCAGCTCCATCCGCACGAAATCGAAATCATGGGCCATGCCGCCGACCACCAGTCGCACGTCACGTCTCCCTGGGCGCCTTTCGCCGCAGCGCTCTTCGCCTGCCTGTGTCCTCTCCATAGTGCCAATCTTGACTTTTCTTACTGGACTGTCAAAAAGTTTGTGTGCGCCGGAACCCCCGATGCCGTAGCGGCAGAGGGGGAAAGGCGACGGGGAGAGGAAAAAATGAGCAAAACCAGAACGCGATTCCGTGCGGGCCTTGCCGTGGGGGCGGCCCCCTTTGTCCTGGGCCTGTTCGTGCCCGCTGTCAGCCACGCGCAGGACGTGTCGGGCGATGCCCCGCAGGCGACCTCGGACGAGGGGCTGCGCCAGATCGTCGTCACCGCCCAGCGCCGCGCCGAGGCGCAGCAGGACGTGCCGATCGCGATCACCGCCTTCGACCAGGCCGAAGTCGAACGTTTCAACGCGCGCGACATTTCCGAACTGGCGGGGCAGGTTCCCAACCTCGTGCTCACCGAAGTCTCGATCGGGCCGAGCCTCGCGCAGGTCTCGATCCGCGGGGTGAACTCGCAGGACCCGGAAAAGAGCTTCGATCCGGCGGTCGGCACTTTCCTTGACGGGATCTATCTCGGCACTTCGGCCTTCAACCTGCTCGACACTTTCGACCTTGAACGCATCGAGGTGCTGCGCGGGCCGCAGGGCACGCTGTTCGGTCGCAACACCACCGGCGGCGCGCTCAACGCCACCCGCCGCCGCCCGACCGGCGAATTCGGCGCGCGCGGGGTCGTCACCATCGGCAATTTCGACACGCTCGATTTCCGGGGCGAGATCAACACCCCGCTGATCGGCGACACCGTGTCGATGCTGGTGCGCGGGCAGTATCTCACCGACGACGGTTTCTTCGAAAACCCGGCAGGCGGCTCGCGCGGGGCGCGCGACCGCTGGAACGTCGGCGCGGTGCTGCGGATCGACACGCCGGGGGTCGCGACCTTCGACATCATCTACGACCATGCCGAGGACAATTCGGACCTCACCCCTTACGTGCCGCGCGGCATTTCGGGCGTCGAGCCGCTGCCGATCGACCTCATCCAGACGACCTTCCCGGTCCCGGCGACGGTCACGCCCGCTTTCGGCCCGGACCCGCTCTGCCTGATCCAGAATATCTGCGACAATCCGCAGAACCCGGTTTCGACCTCGACCGACCCGCATTTCCTCGACGCGCGGCTCGACGCGCTGACGGTGACGGGCGACATCTACCTGTCGGACACGCTGACCCTGTCGACCGTGTTCGGGATGCGCGATTCGCGCGAGGCGGTCTACATCGACTTCGACGGGTCGAGCGCGACCGCCTTCAACGTGGTGCGCGAACAGGATTACAGCCAGTACAGCGGCGAAATCCGGCTCGCGAGCAGCTTTGACGGCCCCGTCAATTTCGTCGCGGGCGCGTTCCACTTCCATTCGGAATACAGCCTCAGGCAGGCGATCAAGCTCGACCTGTCGCTGGTCGGCGCGCCGGTTCCGCCGGGCTTCCTCTTCGTGAACGGTGCGGGGGACGAGGACGACCACGAATCGACCACCACCGCGATCTTCGCGCAGGCCGACTGGGCGATGACCGACACGCTCACCCTGACGCTGGGCGGGCGCGCGACCTGGGATGAAAAGCGCATCCAGACGCGCTTCTACGATCCCGGCCTGCCGCCGACCGCGCCCTACCAGATCACCGACGGCATCCCTGAAGGCCGCCCGCTGACCGATGCGGGCGGGGCGAGCGAGGACTGGTTCGAATTCACGCCCAAGGTCATGCTGACCTGGGAGCCGAACGCGGACGTGCTCACCTACGCCTCGTTCACGCGCGGCTACAACGCGGGCGGCTTCAGCGCGCGCGCCGGGACCGTGCGCGACGTGACGACGCCGTTCAACCCGGAGATCATCGACGCCTTTGAGATCGGCGGGAAACTCGACCTGCTCGAGCGCAAGCTGCGCATCAACGCGGCGCTGTTCTGGAACGAATACAAGGACAAGCAGGAAGAGGCGATCGAGCCCGGCCCGCCGCCGACCTTCACCTCGACCACGGTGCGCAACGTCGCCGAGGCGCGCATCCGCGGGGTGGAACTCGAAGTCAGCGCGCTGCCGTTCGAGGGGCTGAGGATCGATGCCTCGCTCGGCTATCTCGATGCCGAGTATACCGATTACGAAGCCTTCATCGCGCCTTCGACCTATGTTTCGACCCCGCCGCAGCCGCCCGGCACGCTGATCCTTGCGGACCTCTCGACGCTGGAGCTGCGCAACGCGCCCGAATGGACCGGCAGCATCGGCGCGACCTACACCGCCGATCTCGGCTTCGGCGAACTGCAATTGAACGGGCAGGGGCGCTATGTCGGCGAGCGGTTCCAGGAATTCTTCAACTCGCCGCGCGGCCTTGTCGAAGGGCTGTGGCGGGTGGATTCCTCGGCGACGATCAGTTTCGGCGGGCCGGACCAGGACCGCTTCCGCGTCACCGCCTTCGTCGAGAACCTGTTCGACGAGCAGATCAATTTCGGCCTCACCAATTCGATCGTCGATTTCGGGACGCTGTCGCCGCCCCGGCTCTACGGGGTCGAATTCGGCTTCGGCTTCTGACGGGGCGCATTTCCTTCCGACCGCCGTGACGCATGGATCTCTCCATCACGGACGAACTGGGGCTCCGCGCTCACGCGGGGCCCCTTTTTTGTGCCTGTAGGAGAGTGCGCGCGCGGTTGGATCGGCGCAGGGCGGCTCCAACAAAAAATTGTCCTTTTGCGCCATACCGCGCGGCTTACGCGAACTAAGGAGCCGCCGCGGGGCGCCGCCGCTTGCCGGGGGGCGGGCTTGGCCCTAGTGGCAGCGCAATGACCGACAAGCCCACCGAACGCGACCTCAAGGATCGCCGCTTCTACCGCGCCGGCGAGGAAAGCCGCTTCGCCGACGAGAACCCCGACCGCACCCCGCAGACCGAGCACCCGGCCTACAAGCTCGCCTTCCGCGACACCGACTTCCTGCTGCGCGACGAGCTGCGGCCCGTGCGCTTTCAGCTGGAGCTGCTCAAGCCCGAGATGCTGCTCGACGAAGCGCGGGTGGGATCGACGCTGGTGATGTACGGCTCGGCCCGCATCCCCTCGCCCCCGCAGGTCGAGGCGCGGCTGGAGGCGGCCGAGAACGGCGACGAGTTCGAAAAGAAGGTGGCCCAGCGCCTCGCCGAGAAGGCGAAGTATTACGACGAGGCATACCGCCTCGCCCGGCTGGTGTCGGAAAAGGCGATCATCGAGGACGGGCTCAGGCAGTTCGTGGTGACGACCGGCGGGGGCCCCTCGATCATGGAAGCGGGCAATCGCGGCGCTAGCGATGCGGGAAGCGAATCGATCGGGCTCAATATCGTGTTGCCGCACGAACAGGCGCCGAACAGCTTCGTGACGCCCTATCTCTCGTTCCAGTTCCACTACTTCGCGTTGAGGAAGATGCACTTCCTGCTGCGCGCCCGCGCGGTCGCCGTGTTCCCCGGCGGGTTCGGGACGTTCGACGAGTTCTTCGAGCTTTTGACGCTGGTGCAGACCGGCAAGATGAAGCCGATCCCGATCCTCCTGTTCGGCCACGATTTCTGGACCCGCGTAATCGACTTCGAGGCGCTCGCCGAAGAAGGCACGATCTCGAAGCGCGACCTCGACCTGTTCCACTGGTGCGAGACGGCCGAGGACGCGTGGGATCACATCGCGGAGTTCTACGAGCTGAAGCGGTGATTCCTGTCTGATGCGGTTCCGGCATCCGCCGGAATCTTGAGCCTAGCCGCCCTCTCCCCCGCCCTTCCACCCTTGAGGATACACTGCCGGGTGGAAGGGCGGGGGAGAGGGCGGCTAGGCAGCGCGGCAGCGCCGCAAACAAGCAACCCGGCTTGGCCCGAGGTTCCGGCAGAGTCCGGACGCCCCCGCAAGCAAACACTCCCTAATCCAGTTTCCGCACCGCCTGATGCCCCAGCGGGCCGCTCCCCGCGCCATAGCCCGGCGCGTGCCGGATCGCCTCGAGCACGAAGCGCCGCGCAAGCCTCACCGCGTGTTCGAGGCTCTGCCCGTGTCCGATCAGCGTCGCGATCGCCGAGGACAGCGTGCAGCCCGTCCCGTGGGTGTGGCGGGTCTCGATCCGGGCGTGGTCGAACTGGACCGAGCGGCCCTCGGCGGGAATGAGGATGTCGATGATCCGCGCGTCCTCGGTGTGCCCGCCCTTCGCCAGCACCGCGCAGCCATATCCCGCGACCAGCTCGCGCGCTGCGCCCTCGACCAGTTCGGTGGTCCTGAGATTGCGTCCGGCGAGGTGTTCGAGCTCGGGCAAGTTGGGCGTCACCAGCGTGGCGCGCGGGAAGAGCCGCTCCTTCATCGCCTCGACCGCGTCCGGCGCGATCAGCGCCGCGCCCGAGGTCGCGATCATCACGGGGTCGAGCACCAGCGGCACGCGGCTGTCGACCTCCTCGAGCGCTTCGGCCACATGGGCGATTATGTCGGCATCGTGCAGCATCCCGATCTTGATCGCGTCGACCCCGATGTCGCGGATGCACGAGCGCACCTGCTCGGCGACGAAGGGCCCGGACAGCGGCGTGATCGCCTGCACCCCGGTGCTGTTCTGCGCGGTCGCCGCGGTGATCGCGGTCATGCCGTAGCCGCCGAGCATGGCGATGGTCTTGAGGTCGGCCTGGATGCCTGCGCCGCCCGAGCTGTCGGACCCGGCGATGGCGAGGATGCGGGGAGGGGCTTTCGTGGTCATGCGCGCGCCTTAGCAAGTCCGCGCGGCCGAGCGGGATATTTTTGCGCCGTCCCCTCGATCACAGGCGATAGGCGCGGCGCAGCACGCCGAGCGCCTCGCCGACCAGCTTCTCATCTCCGAGCCCCGCAAGGGCGAGCGCCGAGGAGCCACCGTTGAGAGCGAGGAGGACGGGTTCGCCGACGATGCCGTGCAGGTTGAGCCACTGGTTGAATTGCCCGCGCTGAAGGCCCGTGTCGGGCGTGTAGAGCCACGTCGCATCGTCCCAGAAGACCCGGTCGAACTTCAGGTAGAGCTTGTCGAGCACGCCCATCCCGATGCGCCCGATCGCCGCGCGCTTTTCCTCCGGTAGCGGCGGGTCAAAGGCGATGCTGCCTGCCTTCAGCACCCCCAGCGGGACGGTGACGAGGGCCGCGTCGAAAGGGCGGCGGCCTATGCCCTCGACCTCCAGCGTGACACCCGCCGCGTCGAGCCGGACCGCGCGGACCGGGTGCGAGAGGTGGTAGCCGTGTCCGCGCTTCAGCCCGCCCAGCAGGCGGTCGTATCCTTCGGGCAGGATCATGTCCGCGCCTTCGTAACCGTCGCCCTTGTCCAGCGCCTCGGGGGCGAGGAGGTCGATGTCCGCGCCGAAGGCGATCTGCGCTTCCGCCTCGCGGAACAGCCAGTCCGGCTGGTTCGCCGCGCGCACCCTGCGTCCGGCGCCGTCCCGCACCGCGTAGCTCTCGCCGGTCTCAACCCGCGAAAGGCCGAGCCCGTCGGCCAGCGCGGTCAGCGGATTGCCTGTCGCCCCGTGGATCCAGCTTGCCCCGAGATCGAGCGGGAGGCCGAGTTCGCGCGAGGTCCGGATGCGCCCGCCGATCCGCTCGCTTGCCTCGAACACCACCACCTCGTGCGCGCCCTGCGCGAGCGCCTGGGCCGCGGCCAGACCCGCGATCCCGGCTCCGATCACGGCGATCCGCCCGTGCCTTTGCGCGAGCATTCGGGAAGCGGCGGCGATGCCCGATTCGTAAGCCGCATGGACCGTGCCGCCGTAGTCCGGGTGGCAGGCTTCGCCGGCGAAGAACAGGCGGCCCGCGACCGGCTCGGCGAGGGTCCGGCGGTCATCCGGCCGCTCGCCCCTTGCGACATAGGAATAGGAGCCCAGCGCGAAGGGAGCGCGGCTCCAGTTCGTTCGCAGGTGGCCGACGAGCCGCGCGCCGCCGACCGGCTCCGCGCGGAGCGAGGCCGAAGGCAGGGTGAACCCGGCAGCGAGGGCGGCGAGCATGGTCCGGCGATCGAGGTTCATCGCACGGCCCCGTTCCTGTCAGCCCCTGAACTTGCGCTCTGCCGAGGGCGGAAACTTGCCGTGCAGCGCCTTCGCCCGGGTCGGCCGGTCCATCAGCTCGCCCCGGCAATTGGGGCACAGGTCGTCGAGCGCATCGGCGCAGGAAGCGCAGAAGGTGCATTCGAACGAGCAGATGAAGGCTCCCGGCGCTTCTGCGGGCAGGTCCGCGCCGCAGCGTTCGCAGTCGGGGCGCATTTCCAGCATCAGGCCGCCTGCCGCACGGCTTCGCAGATCGAATCCACCACCTGCTCGACCTCGCCGGGGTCGTCGCCTTCGGCCATGACGCGGATGACGGGTTCGGTCCCCGAGGGGCGGATGACGAGCCGCCCGTGGCCTTCGAGCACTCGCTCCGCCTCGGCGATCGCCGATTTCACCGCGCCGTCTTCGAGCGGCTTGCCCCCGTCGTAGCGCACGTTCTTGAGCAGCTGCGGGACGGGGTCGAACAGGTGCAGGATCTCGCTCGCCGGCCGGCCTTCGCGCACGAGGCTGGCGAGGACGCGGAGGGCCGCCACGGTCCCGTCTCCGGTGGTCGCGTGGTCGATCAGGATCATGTGGCCAGACTGTTCCCCGCCGACATTGAACCCGCCTTCGCGCATCTTCTCCAGCACATAGCGGTCGCCGACCTTGGTGCGTTCGAGCGAAAGGCCGATGCCAGAAAGGTATCGCTCGAGGCCGAGATTGCTCATCACCGTGGCGACCACGCCGCCGCCGGTGAGCGCGCCCTTTTCGTGCATCCGGGTGGCGATCAGCGCCATGATCTGGTCGCCGTCGACCGCGCGGCCCTTTTCATCGACCACGATCAGCCGGTCCGCATCGCCGTCCAATGCGATGCCGATATCCGCGCCTTCCTCGACCACTTTCGCCTGCAATGCCTCGATCGCGGTCGAGCCGACCTTGTCGTTGATGTTCGTCCCGTTGGGCGCGACGCCGAGAGCGACCACTTCGGCCCCCAGTTCCCAGATCGCGGACGGTGCGACCTGGTAGGCCGCGCCGTGAGCGCAATCGACCACGACCTTGAGCCCGTCGAAGCTGATGTCCGAGCCGATCGACCGCTTGACCGCGTGGATGTAGCGCCCGCGCGCATCCTCGATCCGCCGGGCGCGGCCGATCTTCTCGGCCGGGGCGAGCTGGGGCTCGGCATCCATCAGCCGCTCGATCTCGGCCTCGGTCTCGTCCGACAGCTTGAACCCGTCGGGGCCGAACAGCTTGATCCCGTTGTCGGGAAAGAGGTTGTGGCTGGCCGAGATCATCACGCCGAGATCGGCGCGCATTTCGCGGGTGAGCAGCGCGATGGCGGGGGTGGGCAGCGGCCCGGTCATGATGACGTCCATCCCGACGCTGGTGAAGCCTGCCACCAGCGCGCTTTCCATCATGTAGCCCGACAGGCGCGTGTCCTTGCCGATCACGACCCGGTGGCGATGTCCGCCGCGTACGAAATGCGTGCCGGCCGCCTGCCCGACTCGCATCGCCGTCGCCGCAGTCATCACGCCTGCATTGGTGCGTCCGCGGATCCCGTCCGTGCCGAAAAACCTGCGTGTCATGCGGGAAGCGTCCCCCTCGTTCCTCGTGCGATTTGCCAAGCGGGTCATGGCGCGGTTATCGCCGCAAGGGAAGGGCAGTAACCTTGAAAGCGGGCGGATTTCCTTGAACGAGACAGCGGAGCCTGCCGGTAGCGGCGGGCGGACCTATGAACTGGTGACGATCCGCCTGCCGGTGGCGCTGACTTTCGCCGCGCTGGTCGCGGGGCTGGCGGGAGGCGTGCTGCTGGCGGACAGCGGCCTGCCCGAATGGCTGCGCGAGACGCTGGCGCTGATCGGCACGCTGTGGCTGCGCGCTCTGCAGATGACGATCATCCCGCTGGTCGCCTCGTTGCTGGTGCTGGGCCTGACGCAGACCGTGCGCGCGGCCAGCGCGGGGCGGGCGGCGCGGCGGTTCCTGCTGCTGGTCTTCGGCGTGCTGATCGCAGGCGGGCTGTTCACGGCGCTCGCCCTGCCGGCGCTACTGGCGGCCTTTCCCATCCCGCCGAGCGCCTCGGGCTTTCTCGCCGAGGCGCGCGAGGCGCAGGAAGTGCCGGGCATTCTCGATTTCCTCGCCAGCCTCGTCGCGCCCAATATCATAGCCGCTGCCGCCGAGACGGCGATGCTGCCGCTGACGATCTTCTTCGCGCTTTTCGCCGTCGCCATCACCCGCCTGCCCGACGAGCAGGGCGAGCGCCTCGTCGGGTTCTTCCACGCGCTCGCCAATGCCATGCTGCTGGTGATCGGCTGGGTGCTGTGGGTCGCGCCCGCCGGCGTGTTCGCGCTCGCATTCGGGGTGGGGGCGAGGAGCGGGGGCGGGGCCTTCGCGGCGCTCGGCCACTACATCCTCGTCGTCTCTGCCATGGGGGGCTTCGTGCTGGTGCTGGCCTATGCGCTAGCGGCGGTTCTGGGCGGGATTTCGCCATGGCGTTTCGCGCGCGCCGCGCTGCCCGCACAGGCGGTGGCGGTGTCGACGCAGAGTTCGCTCGCAAGCCTTCCCGCCATGCTCGATTCGGCCTCTCGGCTCGGCCTGCGCGCGGCGACGGCGGAATTCGTCCTGCCGCTCGCGGTCGCCATTTTCCGCGCGACGAGCCCGGCGATGAACATGGCGGTCGCGCTTTATGTCGCGGCGCTCGCCGGCATCGAAATCACGCCGGTCGCGGCGCTTGCGGGGATCATGGTCGCGCTGGTCATATCGGTCGGCTCGGTCAGCCTGCCCGGCTCGATCAGCTTCGTCGTCTCGATCGGGCCGATTGCGCTTGCCATGGGCGTGCCGGTCGAACCGCTCGCGCTGCTGGTCGCGGTCGAGATGCTGCCCGACATCATGCGCACGCTCGCCAATGTCACGATGAACCTCGCGGTCACGAGCGCGGTCGACCGGACCGGCAGATGACGCAATATGCGCGGCACGATCCGCAATCCTCATCTTGCAACCCTTCGCGCGGCCGCGCGTTGGTGCTAGGAGCCCGATACAAGTTCATCCAAGCAAACCATCCGGAGGATTTATGGCATTTCAATTGAGCCCGCTTCCCTATGCCCCCGACGCGCTCGACCCGGCGATTTCGGCCGAGACGCTGTCGTTCCACCATGGCAAGCACCACCAGGCCTATGTCGACAAGACCAACGCCGCGATCGAAGGCACGGACCACGACGGCAAGTCGCTGGAGGCGATCATCGCCGCATCGCGCGGCAGCAATGCGGGCCTGTTCAACAATTCCGCCCAGACCTGGAACCACGCGTTCTACTGGAACTCGCTGTCGCCCGACGGCGGTGAGCCTTCGGCCGAACTCAAGGCCAAGATCGACGAGGCTTTCGGTTCGATGGACGAGCTGAAGAAGGCGCTCAAGGAACGCGGCGCGGGCCATTTCGCGTCGGGCTGGGTGTGGCTCGCGGAGAAGGGCGGCAAGCTCTCGATCGAGGAATCGCACGATGCCGACACGCTCGCCGACAGCGAATTCAACCCGCTGCTGACGATCGACGTGTGGGAGCACGCCTATTACCTCGACCACCAGAACAAGCGGCCGAGCTATCTCGACGCGGTCGTCGATGGAAAGCTCAACTGGGCCTTCGCCAGCGAGAATCTCGCGCGCGGATCGACCTGGACCTACGGCTGAGTTCATCGCCCGCGATGAAAGGAGAGGGCCCGCCGCGCTTCGCGCGAGCGGGCCCTTTTCTTGTGCGATTTGGCGCGCGGCGGCTTCAGCCCTTGGCGGCGGCGACCCCCTTGCCCGCGGCGACGTCGTCGAGCTCCTCGAGGATCGCGCGATGTGCCGTGTCGTCGTCGACCGAACGCTGGGGGATGTCCCCGTCCGCGAGCATCGAGTTCAAGGCGGCGCGGGCGCGGCCCACGCGGCTCTTGATCGTGCCGACCGCGCAGCCGCAGATCTGCGCCGCCTCTTCATAGGAAAAGCCGCCCGCACCGACCAGCAGCAGCGCCTCGCGCCGTTCGGGCGGCAGCGTGAGCAGGGCGCGGTGCATATCGGACAGGTGGAGCGGTTCCTCCTGCCCGGCGGGCGCGGTCAGGATGCGTTCGGCCACGCCTTCGTCGTATTCGCCGCGAAAGCGGTTGCGGCGCATATCCGTAAGATAGGCATTGCGCAGGATCACGAAGGTCCAGGCGCGCATCGACGTGCCGGGTTCGAACCTTTCCTGCGCGGCCCACGCCTTTAGCAGGGTCTCCTGCACGAGGTCGTCGGCCATGTCGGGCCGTCCGCACAGGCCGCGCGCGAAGGCGCGCAGGTGCGGCACGACCTCTGTCAGTTCGCGCTTGAACTCGGCCTTCTGGGCGGGGGTGCGCTTGATCGGTTTCTTGTTTTTCTTTTCGGCCATTACGCTCCGCCCCCTTTCGAAGGGGGCTTGTCGGAAGTCTCCCCGGCGTTGTCGGTTTCCGGGCCGACCTCGTCGGGGTCGGTTTCGTCGAGCTTGTCGAGCAGGGCCTTGAAACTGTCGGGGAGGTCTTCCTCCACCACCGAATCGTAAAGCTGCCTGAGGCCATGGCTCCAGTCGGGCTTTTCGCCTTTCGCGGGGTCGCCTGCGGGCTCGCCCGCTCCCGGCCCAGCCTTGCCGCTGCCCGGTTTCGCCCCTGCTTCGCGTGATGTTTCCTGTGACGCCATATGCGTGTCTGTCTGTCCTCGATCCCGTTCGGCGCGCCCTGTGCTTGCTCGCGGCCCCCCGCCGCTCATCTCGTGTCCCGGTCACAGGCGAACTTTCGCATGATGCCGGAAGGCGCGTGTTGTGGGAACGTAGCGCGCGGTGTTTGGTTCCGTCCACACACCAAGGCAAATCTATCCTCCATGACACCAACAGGCGCACCATCCGGCCCTTCGGCACAAGGCGAAGCCGCATCCGGCCCCGACCGGGCTCCGGCCCCGGTCGAGGGGCAGGCTGATGCGCGTGCCGGGGCGCTCACCGCGCCGCCGCCGCAGGCGAGCCGCGCGCGGCGCTGGCTGGTGAGCTATCCGCGGGCCATTCCGGTCGCGATCTTCATCGCCATCGCCGCGATCACCGCGCTCAGTGTCTTCGCCATCGAGAGCAATGCCCGCGCGCGCGAAAAGGCGCAGATGCGTGAATATGCGCAGGCCATCGCCTCGGCGCTGGACCGGAGAGGCACGAGCTTTTCTTCCTACCTGCGCGCCGGGGCGGCACTGTTCTCGAGCCTCGAGGAGGTCAGCCCGCGCACCTTTCGCCAGTTCGTGAGCGAGTTGCGCATCGACCTCGACTATCGCGGGGCGGAAGGGATCGGCTGGATCGAGATCGAGCAGGCGCAGGAGACGGGGGCAAGGCGCGCGGTGGTGCGCTATGTCTGGCCCGATACCGAACGCAACCGCCGCGCGGTCGGTTTCGATATGTATTCCGAAGGCGTGCGCGCCGCCGCGCTGGAAGAAGCGCGCCGGACCGTGCGCCCGACCGCTTCGGGCCGCATCGTTCTCGCGCAGGAAGGGGGCGGAAGCGAACCGGGTTTCCTCATCGCCATGCCGGTCTTCGCGGGCGATCCGACGATGCGCGACAGCGAACGGAGCCTTGCGGGCTTTGTCTATTCGCCCTTCGACGCCGACGAATTCCTCAGCTCCGCGATCGCACAGGCCGCGCCGGCAGATCTCGGAGTGAGGCTCTACGACGGGGACGCGCGGACCGACAACCTGCTGGTCGCCCATTCGCTGCGCGGCGAGAACGTCCAGCGGACCGAGCAGGAAGTGACCATCGCCAACCGCGAGCTTCTGCTGGTGGTCGAGGCCGCCCAGGCGCAGGCGCTCGCCCCGCTGTCGATGGTGACGCTGCTGTTCGGGCTCGCCGTCGCCAGCCTGCTGATGCTGCTCGCGCGGCTGTTGACCCAGCAGGCTTACGAGGACCAGGCCCGGCTCGCCTTCTTCGAGGAGCAGCATTCGATCCGCAATTCGCTGAGCCGCGAGCTCAACCACCGGGTCAAGAACACGCTCGCCAACGTGCTGTCGATCCTGTCGCTCACGCGGCGGCGGTCGAACAGTCTCGACGAATTCGCCGACAGTCTCGAAGGGCGAATCAGGGCGCTTTCCGCGACGCATGACCTGCTGACGGGGACCGACTGGAGCACGACCCCGCTCGAAGCAGTGGTCGACGCCGAATTGCAGCATTTCCGCGCAGGGTCCGATGATGCGGTGACGGTCGAAGGGCCGCCCGCGCAGCTCGCGCCGAACGATGCGCTCAGTTTCGGACTCGCTATCCACGAACTCGGCACGAACGCGGCGAAATACGGCGCGCTCAGCGTGCCGGGCGGGCGGGTGTCGATCACGTGGCGGCTGGTCGACGAGAGGCTCGCCGAGGTGGAATGGCGCGAGACCGGAGGGCCGCCGGTCGCGCCGGAGCGCAAGCGGGGCTTTGGCACGGAATTGATCGAAAAGATCGTCGCTCACGAACTGCGTCACAAGGTGACGCTTGATTTCGAGCCCGACGGGGTGCGCTGCGTCATGCGCGTCCCCGTCCGCCGCCGCGGCGATTTCCGTATCCGCGAGGGCGCGGCGCGGGTGCGCAAGCCCTAGGGCTTGCCGCCCACGCCGCGCCCCTGCTCAGCCGCCTTCCAGCGGGCGGCTCGATCCGAAGAACAACGCCTGGCTGATCGCCGCGCGCACGGTCGCTTCCTGGAAGGGCTTGGTCACGAGATAGGTCGGTTCCGGCCGGTCGCCGGTCAGCAGGCGTTCGGGATAGGCGGTGATGAAGATGACGGGCACGCTGGTTATGGCAAGGATGTCGTCCACCGCGTCGAGCCCGGATGAGCCGTCGGCCAGCTGGATGTCGGCAAGGACGAGCCCGGGGGTCTTTTCCGCCACAGCTTCCTGCGCTTGCGTGCGGGTCGCGGCGGTTCCCGCGATTTCGTGGCCGAGCGAGGAGACCAGGTCTTCGAGCTGCATCGAGATCAGCGGTTCGTCCTCGATGATGAGCACGCTGGTCGCCTGTTCGCGGTCGATCTCGGCGATGGCCTCGGCCACCAGCCGTTCGACCTCGGAGGTGTCGATCTCCATGATCTCGCCCGCCTCGCGCGGGGTGAAATCCTCGAGCGTGGTCAGCAGGAGCGCCTGCCGGTTCAAGGGCGTGATCGCCTTGAGGCGGTCCTGCGCTCCGGCTTCGTGTTCGCTCCCCGAAGCGCGGTCGGTCGCGGCCACATCGAGAAAGCCGGTCGACCAGACCTTGTTGAAGGCACGGTAGAGCGGGATGCGCCCGTTTTCGAGCGATCGCTTGACCTCGCTGTCAGCGAGCGCGGCTTCGAGCGTCGCGCGCACGAAGGCGTCGCCGGTGGCCTGAGAGCCGGTGAGGGCGCGCGCATAGCGGCGCAGGAACGGGAGGTTGGCGGCAACTTGCTCGCTCAGGGACATTGATGTCTCCCCTTGGAAAATATTCGTGTGGTCGCGTGATTCGAGGCCATAGCGGTTTGCGCAGCCACAGTCGCCCCCAGCACCCAGGCAGCGTCCCCGAAAGGGCCGCAGAACTGGGCCCGCCTCGCCCAATGCTCCATCCCGGAAAGGCCGACCTTAAAAAAAGTTGCAAAAAGGCTGGAACCGGTCCGCTCACCGCGCATTTAGCCCTTGTCACCGCCGAGACCCCCCTCCCGTCCAAGCGGCTGGTGATACGATCCCGAAGGCCCCCACCCGTTCGCGAGTGGGGGCCTTTTTTTCTCTTTCTTTCAGCCCGCCAGCGGCCTTTCGTAGATCGCATATTCGCGGTTGATCTCGCTCTCGATCGCGTCGGCGATGGCGACCATCCCCTTGTTGTCGTCGAGGATCCAGCCGATCTCGCCCAGTTTCGATCCATAGACCTCGTGCGCGTTGTCGCGGATCGCGCTGATCATCATGAAGGCGAGCTGGCTGGCGAGGCGCGAATTGTGGAGCTCCTTGAGCACCCCCATCAGCGGCACGCGCATATCCGATCCCGCCGGGTGCCGGAGCCAGCGCAGCATCTGCACCCAGCCGAGTGGGAAAAGCCGCCCGCCGATCCGCGCGAGCACGTCGTTGACGTCGGGAAAGGTCAGCATGAAGGCGACCGGCTTGCCGTCGAGCTCGGCGATCATGTTAAGGTCTTCGCGGATGATCGGTTTCAGCTTCTTGCCGGCATAGGCGACTTCTTCCGGCGTGAAGGGGACGAAGCCCCAGTTGTCCGACCAGGCATCGTTGAGGATCGCAAGTACGGTCTCGGCCTCTTCGTCCCAGCGCGCCTTGTTCACCCGGCGGACGGAAATGCGCGGGTTGCGCGCCCCCGACTGGACGATGCGCTGCACGATCGGGGGAAAGCCCTTCGGAATGTCGAGCTGGTAGGTGTAGAGCGTCTTGGCGCGGGCGTAGCCGGCGCTTTCGATCCAGGCGGCGTAATGGTCGGGGTGGTGGCCCATCATGATGCGCGGGGGATGGTCGCTGCCACGCACGAGCAGGCCCGGCTCCTCCCAGATCGACATCGAGATCGGGCCGAGCGCGCGGGTCATGCCCTCTTTCGCCAGCCATGCTTCCGCCGCGGCGAGCAGGGCGTGGGCGACCGCCTCGTCCTCGGCATCGAAATAGCCGAACATCCCCGTGCCGGGGCCGAAGCCCTGCTCGGCGGGCATGGCGAGCGCGAGTTCATCGATATGGGCGGAAATCCGACCCACGTCGCGCCCGCCGCGCGTCGCCACGAAGAGCTGCGCGCGGGCATGACCGAAGAAGGGGTTCTTCGCCGGGTCGACCAGTTCGAGCTGTTCGGAGCGCAATTGCGGCACGAAGTGTGGCACGCGGGCTGCAAAGGCGCGGCCGAGGTCCACGAAGCGCGCCCGGCCGCGCTTGCCGCCGACCTCTTCGATACCTATTTCAGCGTCCGTCACGCGGTCCTTCCCGTATTTGCCTCAGGTCAATGCACCTGTGCGGGGAAGCGGCAAGTCATGCAACCCGCCCGATCACTCTTGCCAACATTACCCGTTTGATAGCCGCGCCTGCATTGGGGTAAGGCTGCCACAAGCCGAGACGTTGCGACGATGAACATGGAACAGAACCTTTCGCCCCCCCGGGAGGCCCCGCCCGCAAGGGCCCGCGCGACGCGGCTCGATTTTCTGCACGCGGACGACAAGGCCATGCTGCGCGCCGCCCGCGACCTGACCAGGGGGCTGGGCGAGGCGAAGCCCGGCATCTACTGGCCCGACATGATCGCCTCGGCCCTCGTCGGCTATGGCGGCGTTGCGCTCGCCATCCTGACCGACAGCCTCGCCGTGGCGCTGGTTGCGGGGCTGATCGCCTCGCTCGCGCTCTACCGGGCGCTCATGTTCATTCACGAGCTCACCCATATCCATCGCGACGCGCTGCCCGGCTTCCGGCTGGGCTGGAACCTGATGGTGGGCATTCCGCTGCTGACGCCCAGTTTCATGTACGAAGGCGTCCACACGATCCATCACAAGCGCACGCAATACGGGACTGTCGAGGATCCCGAATACCTGCCGCTTGCCCTTATGAAGCCGTGGAGCCTGCCGGTCTTCGTGATCGTCGCGCTGCTCGCGCCTGTCGCCCTGCTGGTGCGGTTTGGCGTGCTGGTGCCGCTCGGTGCGCTGATCCCGGCGGTGAGGAAATTCACGTGGGAGCGGTTTTCCGCGCTCTCGATCAATCCCGATTTCCGCCGCAAGCCGCCGACCGGCGATTTCGCGAAGCGCGTGCGCTGGCAGGAAGCGGGGACGAGCCTGTGGGCGATCGCCGTCATTGCCGGCAGTTTCGCGATCGGCTGGCGGCCGCTGCTTATCGCGCTCGCCATCGTCAGCTTCACCGCTTTGCTCAACCAGCTGCGCACGCTGGTGGCGCACCTGTGGGAGAACGAGGGCGAGGCGATGACCGTCACCGCGCAGTTCCTCGACAGCGTCAACGTGCCCCCGCCCGGCATTGCCGCCGAGATCTGGGCGCCGGTTGGCCTGCGCTACCACGCGCTGCACCACCTCATGCCCTCGATGCCCTATCACGACCTGCCCGAAGCGCATCGCCGCCTCGCGCGGGAACTGGGTGCGGGTTCGACTTACGAAGGGGCGAACCATCCCGGGATGCTGACGCTGGTAGCCCGCATCGCGCGGAGCACGATGATCCGCCGCTGACGCGCGCGCACCGTCAGTAGTCGGGATCGGCCTTCTGCAATTTCGATCCTTGAGGCGGGGCGGTCGTCCCCGGCGGGTTCGATCCGCTTTCCATGGTCGGTGCCTCGGGCTCGCCGATCGTCTCAAGGTCGGGTTCGCCTTCGACCGTATCTTCACCCGCCTCCTCGTCGGCGGGAAGCGCGCCTTCGAGATCGCCCTCGGGCGGCAGCGCCTCGTCCGGCTGGTCGTTGCAGGCGGACAGGCCGAGCATGAGCGCGGCGGTGAAAAGGGCGGCGTGTTTCATCGGGGCGTCCTCTCTTGTGCCCGCGATCATAGCCGAACGCGCTCAGTCGAGAAAGCGGATCATCGCGCAGCGGCGCTCCGCCGGGAGACCGTGGTCCGCCTCCACGGCGAGTTCCCCGGCAAGCCGCGGATGGGCGTCGAGCGCGGTCACTTCCTCGAATCCGAGCCGTTCGTAGAAGGGCGCGTTCCACGGCACGTCGCGAAAGGTCGTCAGCGTGATCGCCCTGAAGCCCGAATTGCGCGCATCGATCATCGCCGCGCGCAGCAGGCCCGCCCCGATCCCGCGCCGCTGGTGATCGGGATCCACGTCGAATTCCCACACGTGCAGCTCGCGCCCGAACGGCTCGGTGACGATGAAGCCGATGATCGTGCCTTCCTCGTGCGCGACGAGGCAGTGGCCCTTGCGGATATAGCGCCGCAGCCGCTCGAGCGGGATCGTGTGCTGCCCCGCGATCCCGGCAAGCCCCTCTATGCCCTCGAACATCCGGCCCGCGCGCGCCTCTATGGGAGGCATCGCCTCGGCATCCTCGATGCGCGCGAGGCGCAGCGACCAGTTCTTCGCCTGACCCATGCCTATTCCTCCGTCCGGATGAGCACGGTTTCGCCCACCAGCAGGAACAGGAAGAACGGCGCCCAGGCGGCGAGGAAAGGCGGGTATCCGCCGAAGCTGCCCATCGCCAGCGCGGCGTTGTCGACCACGAAATAGGCAAAGCCCAGCGCCATGCCGATGATCGCACGCACGAAGAGCTGTCCCGAACGGGCGAGGCCGAAGGCGGCAATCGATCCCAGAAGCGGCATCAGCAGCGCCGAAAGCGGCCCGGATATGCGGTGCCACCAGCTCGCCTTCATCTCGCTGGTGCGCCGTCCGACCGCCTCGAACGCATCGATGGTTTCGGAAAGTTCTAAGAAGCCGAGCGAATCCGGGTCGAGCGCCTGCAGGTCGATGCGTTCGGGCGTCAGCGCTTCGCCCACCACCAGCGTCCCGACGGCCTCGGTCTCCGCGGTGCCGACGTCGAAGCGTTTCGCGTCCTCGAGCCGCCAGCCCGGCGCGGCATAGGTCGCGCGCGGCGCGCGGGTGAATTCGCGGATGATCCCGCCCGGCGCGCGCTCGTACCAGGTGACATCGGTGAACGTGATCTCTTCGCCCGAACCGACCAGCGAGGCGGCGGTGAGGATATTGGTCCCGTCGCTCAGATAGACATTGGCGCGCGCCCCAGTTTCGTCGGGGATGGCGGCGTATTCGGCCGATTCCCACGCCTTCAGCGTCGAATTGGCGCGGGTGACGATCCGCTCGTTGAACGCGAAACTGGCGAGCGACACCAGCGCCGCCGTCAACAGCAGCGGGGCGAGCACCTGGTGCGCGGACAGCCCGGCGGCCTTCATCGCCACGACCTCGCTGTTCTGGTTCAGCGTCACCAGCGTGATGAGGGTCGCGAGCAGCACTGAATAGGGCAGGAAACGGCTGACGAGCTGGGGCACGCGCAGGCTCACGTATTTCAGGACTTCGGCCTGCCCGTTGCCCTCGACCGCGAGGATCTTTCCGGTCGCCCCCAGCAGGTCGAGCGCCATCAGGACCACGACCAGCATCACGAGCACGGCAAGGATCCGCACGATGAAGAGCCGGGCGAGATAGAGCGTCAGCGTGCGCGACGGGAAGAAATCGAGCTGCATCGCGCGCCTATTCCGCCGGGGCGTATTGCGGGGCGGTGCCGGGGCGCTCGCGGCGCTTGAACAGCTTGCCGAGGCGCTTGGTCAGCTTGGCGAAGGCGGTTTCCAGCGCGCCGATCGCCTGTCCGCCCGGGACATAGGCGACGCGGTAATACATCCAGATTATCAGCGCCGCGAAGAGGAAGAACGGCCCCCATAGCGCGATGATCGGGTCTACCCGCCCGAGCGCGGCGATATCCTCGCCGTATTCGTTGACCTTGTGATAGGCGACCACCATCACGATCGAGACGAACACGCCCAAGGCGCTCGAGGACCGTTTCGGCGGGATCGCCAGCGCGACCGCGAGCAGCGGCATCAGCAGCATCATCACGATTTCGACCAGACGGAAATTGAACGAGGCCTGGCTTGCATCGCGCTGGCTCGGCGGGGCCTGCGCGCTCCAGCCGATGCGCAGCAGTTCGGGCAGGATGAACTCGCGCGTCTCATCGCCGCGGGCGCGGAATTCCTCGATCGCGGGAAGGTCGATCGGCAGGTCGTGACGGCTGAAGGAAAGCACGCGCGGGGTCTCCTCGCCCGCTTCGTCCAGTCCCTTGTCCTGCACGATGGTGCCTTCGGTCAGGCGCAGGATGATCGTGTCGGGATCGTCGCTGGTCGCAAGGAAGGCGCCTTCGCGCGCGCTGATCGAGAGGACCTGCCCCTCGCTGTTCGAGACGCGCGCGAAAATGCCCATCAGCCGCCGCCCGTCATCCTCGCTCGCCTCGATGCGCAGCGCCATGCGGTCGGCCAGCGTGGTGAATTCCCCGACCTTGATCGAGGCTCCGAGCGCGCCCGAGCGCAGGTCGTATTCCATCTGCTCGTAATAATAGCGGCTGACCGGCTGGATATAGAACACCAGCGCGACATTGACCGCGAGCAGGACCAGCGTGATCGCATAGGGCACGCGCAGCAGGCGGTTGTAGGACAGGCCCACCGCGCGCATCGTGTCGAGCTCGGAGGAGGTGGCGAGCTTGCGAAAGGCGAGCAGCACGCCGAGCAGCAGCCCGAGCGGGATCGCGAGGCTGGCGTATTCGGGAATCAACGCGCCCAGCATCTTGAACACGACCGCGACCGGGCCGCCTTCGACCGCGACGAAATCGAACAGGCGCAGCATCTTGTCGAGCAGCAGCAGCGAGGCGGCGAGTGCGAACACGCCGAGCATCGGCACGATCGTCAGCCGGAAGATATACCGGTCGATGCTGGGCAGGAAATTGAACACTTCGGGTCGTCGGGCCTTCTTGCCGGGCTTGCGCTCGCCGCCTTGTCGCGCGGGGCGGATTCCTCTCGCTCGCCAGCGCCCATAGCGCCAATTTGAGGCGCGGTCATGCCCCGTTTGTGCCGGAAAGCCCTGCCGGCGCGCCTACCAGAAGCGGCTGCCCGGGCCGCCCTTGAACGGGCCGGCCTCGTAGCGGCTGATCCAGCCGCCGTAGAACTGTCCCGGCTGGGGCGTGATTTTCTCCCCGTCGATGAGGCAGGCATCGAAGGGGTCGGGATAGAAGGCGAGGTAATTGGCGATGCCCGCAAAGCTAGCCGAAGGTTCGGGATAGGCCCAGACCGCAGCCTCGATCCGTTCATCGCCAATCACGACGTCGAAATAGCGCGCCTGCCCCTTCCATTCGCACAGCGAACGGCGCGACGGGTTCGCCTCGAGATATTCGCGCGCGACGTCCTCGGGCGGGATGTAATAGGTCGGCGGGTGGCTGGTTTCGAGCGTGCGCCACGCCTTGCGGCTGTCGGCGAGGGTTATGCCGCGGTGGATCACCTGGACATAGCGCGAAGTCGGTTCGGCGATGGCGGGGCGGGGGTAGTCCCAGACGCTTTCCTGGCCGGGGCCGACGGGATCGGGTTCGGGATGGAAGGGCTGTCTCAACGTCCGGCGCGCGTCACGCCTTTTCGAGCGTGCATTGCAGCGGATGCTGGTTCTGGCGGGCGAAATCCATCACCTGGTTCACCTTGGTCTCGGCGACCTCGTAGGTGAAGATGCCGCACACGCCGACGCCCTTCTGGTGGACGTGGAGCATGACGCGGGTCGCCTGTTCGAGATCCATGCCGAAGAAGCGTTTGAGAACCATCACCACGAATTCCATCGGGGTGTAGTCGTCGTTGAGCATCAGCACCTTGTACTGGCTCGGCTTCTTGGGCTTGGTGCGGGTCTTGGTCGCGATGCCGACCTGGCTGTCGCCGTCGCCGGGCGTTCCCTTGCCGGGGTCATCCTCCCCCGCGGCGCGCACCACGAAAGCCCCGCAGGAGGGCAGGGCCACGTCGGGCAGGCGTTCTGGCGCGGGCAAGTGCGGGGGACCCATCATCGCCTCACATTATGGGATTCGTTTGCGCGGACGCAAGATGGACATTTCGCGGATGTCCGGGAGGGGGATGATTCCGGCAGGTGCGCGCGGGCGGCGCAAAAGTAATGGGCCGGACAGACGGGAGAGGTCTGTCCGGCCCAGCGCCGGTTGGGCGCGCTTTCTTGGACCGGTTTGGGAGAGAGAGGAGAGGTCCGGTCCAGGAACTTGTGCAGTCGGCGCTTACGCGGCCTTGGTCATCTTTTCGGTGGCGACGCTGACGCGGTTCGAAATCGGCGCGAAGGCATCGTTGTAGAGCTTCAGCCAGGCTTCGGTGCGCTGCGAGCCGAAGGAGACGATCGCGTCGAAGTTGCGACGGGCGATCTCGCCCTGGAACTGCATGAGTTCGGTCGGCGACTTCATCGAAGCCATCTTCTTGGCGTCTTCGGTCAGCGTCTCGACGACGGTCTTGCCGGTCTCGACATTGTCACGGACGAGATCCTGCGCGCCGGTGAAGAAGATCTTGCCGCTTTCGACCATCGCGTCGAGGTTGGCCTTGTTGAATTCGCCCACTTCGCCGGCGAGCTCGCCGGTCTTGCCGTAAGCGGCCTTGACGCGCTCCTGCATATCGGTGGCGAAATCCTTGACGGTGGCGGTGAAATCGGTGGTCTTGGCGGTGGCCATGATGGTGTCCTTGAGCTTGGTTACGGGGTTCGGGGCAGTCTTGGTCTTCGCAGCCGCCGGAGCGGCCTTCTTGGCAGGCGTCTTCTTGGGAGAAGCCGCCTTGGGGGGCGAAGCCTTGGCCGGAGCCCTCTTCGCCGTGGTCTTTTTCGCGGGGGCCTTCTTTGCAGGCGCCTTCTTGGCCGCGGTCTTCTTGGCCGGAGCCTTCTTCGCCGGGGCCGCGACGGCTTCCTTAACCGCCTCTACCTTCGCTTCAGCCTTCGGAGCGTCCGCCTCGACCGCTTCGGCCACGCCCTTGGCTACGGGAGCCTTGGGCGAAGTCTTGGCGGCCGCTTCGGCGTAAGCCTTTTCGGCGGCGGCATCGATTTTCGACTTGGCCGTGGTGTCGGCGGTGTCAGCCATGTTTCCCTCGCGTCATGTTGCACCGCACAAAATAGGCGCTGCAAGCGCGAAGTCAAGCCTTTTTGTGCAGCGCACAATGGCGCGTGCAAGCCCCGGTAAAGAAGGCGAAATTCGCGGGCTTTCGCGAAAGCTGGACGGGGCGAATCGTCAGCGCGTCTTGACGTAGCGGCCCGGCGCGTCCTCGATCACCTTGTCGCCGCGCCCGCCCGGCTTGCGCTTGCCCGTGGCCTTCACCTTATCCGGTGCCTGCCGCTCCAGCCATGCAAGCCAGTGCGGCCACCAGCTGCCCGGATGCTCCTCGGCGCTTTCGATGAAAGCTTCGAGCGAGGGAGCCGAACTGTCGCCGAGCCAGTACTGATACTTGTTAGCGGCAGGCGGATTGACCACGCCCGCGATGTGGCCCGAGCCAGCGAGCAGGAATTCGAGCGGGCCCTTGAAATGTTCGGTGATCCGCCAGACGCTTTCGGCGGGTGCGATATGGTCCTCGCGCCCGGCCTGCACGAACGTCGGGGTCTCGACCCGGGTGAGGTCGATCGGCGTTCCGTCGGCGGAGAGCGCGTCGGGCACGACCAGCTTGTTGTCGCGGTAGAGGTCGCGCAGGTAGTCATTGTGCCACTTGGCGGGCAGGTTGGTGACGTCGCCGTTCCAGTGCAGCAGGTCGAAGGCCGGGTAGTCTTCGCCCAAGAGGTAGTTGTTGACGACGTAGTTCCAGATCAGGTCCTTGCCCCTGAGCGCGTTGAAGGTCGCGGCGAGGTAGCGCCCGTCGAGATAGCCCTGCGGCGACAACTGCCCGATCATTTCGAGCTGGCCGTCGTCGATGAAATGCTTGAGGTCGCCCGACTTCTCGAAATCGACCTGCGCGGTGAAGAAAGTGGCGCTCTTCACCTTGTCCGCCTCGCCCCGCCGGGCAAGGATCGCGAGCGTCGCTGCCAGCGTCGTTCCGGCCACGCAATAGCCGATCGTGTGGACGTGGGGGACTTTCAGCCGCTCGCGGATGAGGTCGATCGCTTCGATCTGGGCGCGGATGTAATCGTCCCAGACGACATCGGCGAGGCTTTCGTCGGCCGATTTCCAGCTGACGACGAACATCGTGATCCCCTGATCCACCGCCCACTTGATGAAGCTCTTCTTGGGCGTCAGGTCGAGGATGTAGAAGCGGTTGATCCATGGCGGGAAGACCACCAGCGGAACCTCGTAGACCTCCTCGGTCGAGGGCGAATACTGGATCAGCTGGTAGAGCGGCGTTTCGTGCACGACCTTGCCCGGCGTCGCGGCGAGATTCTCGCCCAGTGTGAAGGCGTCGGGGTCGGTGTGGGTGAGCTGGCCGCGCTTCAGATCGTTGATGAGATGCTGCATCCCCCGCACGAGGTTCTGCCCCCGCGTCTCGAGCGTGCGCTTGAGCACCACCGGGTTGGTCAGCAGGAAATTGCCCGGGCTCATCGCCTCGGCCAGCGCATTGACCGCGAATTCGAGCTGGCGGCGCTTCTCGCGGTCGATCCCGTCCATCGCGCGGACCGAACCCCGAAAATAGTCGGCCAGCATGAGATAGGTCTGGTGCATCAGCGCAAAAGCCGGGTGTTCGCGCCATGCCGGGTCGGCGAAGCGGCGGTCCTTGCGCGGCAGGTCCACCGCGCGCTCGGCATCATTCCCGGCCGCCCCGCCGAGCGCCGGACCCATGAACCTCGCCGCCATTCCCTGCCACAATTGCAGGCTTTCCTCGGCGAGCTTGCCCTGCGCCTCGAACAGGCCCTTGGGCATCTGCGAGAGCATGGACTGGGCGAGCACCATCCACTGCGCCGGGTCCATCGGGTTCGCGCTCGCTCCCGCCGTGGCCTTTTCGCTCGCCTCGCGCGCCTGGTGCGCGGCGAAATCGAGCCACAGGCGCTGCAATTCGCCGCTTGCCTTGGCCCATTCGGCCAGTTCGCCCGCGTCGGTGCCCTGCGGCATCATCGCCGCAAGGCCCGTCCCGCCCGGGGACGCCCCGGCAAAGGCACCCGCGAACAGTTCGCGCATCGCCTCTCCCTGCATATCGAGAAAGGCCGCGACAGCGTCCTCGCCCGGTTCCTTCGTTGGGTTGTCGTTGGCCATGGCTCGTGAGAATCCTCCAATGCGCCTCGCCACCCTAGCGAAAACGGATTTCAACTTCGACCGATAATCCCCTAAGCTGGCGCGCGCCGCGCCCCTGCGGCAAGACGTAAAGACTGCCCGGACACTCGATGAACGACCAATTCTACCGCATGAAGCGGCTGCCGCCTTACGTGATCGCTGAAGTCAACGCGATGCGGCACGCGGCGCGCCGGGCGGGCGAGGACATCATCGACCTCGGCATGGGCAATCCCGACCAGCCCCCGCCGCAGCACGTCATCGACAAGCTGTGCGAAGTGGCGGCCAAGCCCGACGCGCACGGCTATTCGCAGTCCAAGGGCATTCCCGGCCTGCGCCGCGCGCAGGCGAATTACTACGCGCGCCGTTTCGGGGTGGAACTCGATCCCGAAAGCGAGGTCGTGGTCACGATGGGTTCGAAGGAGGGGCTCGCCAGCCTCGCCAACGCGATCACCGCGCCGGGCGACGTCGTGCTCGCGCCCAATCCGTCCTATCCGATCCACACCTTCGGCTTTATCATCGCGGGCGCGACGATCCGATCGGTCCCGACCACGCCCGACGAGGAATACTGGCGCGCGCTCGATTCGGCGATGCATTTCACCGTCCCGCGCCCGACCGTGCTGGTGGTGAGCTATCCTTCCAATCCCACCGCCGAAACGGTCGATCTCGCCTTCTACGAAAGGCTCGTCGCCTGGGCGCGGGAGAACGAGGTCTGGGTGCTGTCCGACCTTGCCTATTCGGAACTCTATTACGACGGCAACCCGACGCCCTCGATCATGCAGGTCGACGGCGCGAAGGAGGTCGCGGTCGAATTCACCTCGATGAGCAAGACCTATTCGATGGCCGGGTGGCGGATGGGATTCGCGGTCGGCAACAAGGCGCTGATCGCGGCGATGACGCGGGTGAAGTCCTATCTCGACTATGGTGCCTTCACGCCCATCCAGGCCGCCGCCTGCGCCGCTTTGAACGGGCCGCAGGACATCGTCGAACAGAACCGCGACCTCTATCGCAAGCGCCGCGACGTCATGGTCGAGGCGTTCGGCCGGGCCGGCTGGGAGATCCCGCCGCCGGCCGCCTCGATGTTCGCTTGGGCCCCGCTGCCGCCCGCGCTCGCCCATCTCGGCAGCCTTGAATTCTCGAAACAATTGCTGACTGAGGCCAAGGTCGCGGTTGCGCCCGGCGTCGGCTATGGCGAAAAGGGCGAAGGCTATGTGCGCATCGCCATGGTCGAGAACGAACAGCGCCTTCGGCAGGCGGCGCGCAACATAAAGCGTTACCTGTCGGGGGTCGGGGCGTGAGTGCCACCGGTCCGAAAGACCTTGCGGCCAGCGGCCCGATGAAAGACCATGTTAGCCTCGCACAAGGGGCCTTCCCGCGCTTGCAAAAGGGCATACAGCATTAACTTTTGTTAAGTGCTATAGGGAAGGCATTGGTCAGGATATGGAGGACCGGATGCCCCTGCGACCCCAGCGACCGCTGACCGAAAGGCAGCAGGCCGTGATGGAGCGCATCGACCGCCGCGTGCCGATCAAGGTCATCGCGCAGGAACTGGGCGTGTCCGAAACCCGGGTGAACCAGCACATCCGCGCCCTGAAGGATATCTTCAGTGCGGAAAATCTCGGGGATCTCGTCGAGAGCTACCGCGCCAGCCTGCCCGAAGAACCGGCCTCGCAGCCCGTTGAACCGCCTGCCGAAAAAGGGGCCTCGCGTGAGCGAAGCCCTGCCGATGCAGCAAAGCTCAAGGGCTTGAGCGAAGCTTCATACAGGAAAAGTCAGATGGGCGGGGCCGTCGCCGATCGGGATGAAGAGAGCCGGGTCGACCACGGCGAACTCGTGCTGGGCGACGTCATGCCGCTGGTGGAACAGGCGCCATGGCTGAAGCCGCGCGAACCGCAGGTCGTCCCCGGGTTGCTCGATGGCGAGAACGCCGTCCTGTTCCGGCTCGTGACCATAGTCGGCATCGCGTTCGGCTGTCTTGCGGCGGTCGTTCTCACGGTGACGGCAGCGGTGACGCTGAGCGAGGCGCTGGACGGCAGGGCTGCCATCCCCGAGGAAAACCAGGGTCCGTCCTGAGGAGCACGGGACGGGTTCGGAGACACGACCATGACCGACCGTATCCGCACCGACGCTCTCAAGCTCAAGAAACTGATCCGCGAAGCCGAAGCGCTCGCCGACGAATCGATGATCGCCTGCGCCCGCCTGCGCCAGGCCATGCTCGCCGCCCGCCAGAACCCGGCGGTCGAGGTGACCACCGGCCAGCGCGCGCTCATGCGCCTCGCCCAGGCCGAAGGCCAGGCGCTCGCCATGTCGACCAACCTCTTGCGCGTGCACGACGAACTCAGCAAGGTCGCGCGCGAGATGATGGGCGACGACGACATTCCGACCGAGGTCCTGCCCGAAGCGCTGGAGCTCGCGGGCGAAAGCGAAGCCCCGGTCCTGGCCGACGCCTGAGACACGCCGAGACGATGCTGTCACTGGTCTTTTCCGACTATCGCCTGATCGCGCAGGACGTGCTGGCCTTCGCCCTCATCCTCGCCGCGTTCATCTGGGGCGGTGGCCCGGAAAAGGCCGTGGCGGCGGTCTGGCTGATCGTCTTCGAGGTGATCGGCCGCGTGCACAAGGCGCTGTTCGGCGCGGACTACCTGCTGCTGGATGTCGATCCTTTCCTCGCGGGAAAGGACATCGTCGCCGGAGCGCTGTGGCTCGCCATCGCCCTCTACGCCAATCGCAACTGGACGCTTTGGGTCGCCGGTACGCAACTGCTCGCGGTGGGCGCACACATCGCACGCGCCCTGGCCGATGCGGTGTCGCCGGTCGGCTATGCCGTGATGATCGCCGCGCCCGGCTGGGCCCAGCTGCTCCTGCTCGGCGCGGGTACGCTGCGACACGTCCTGCGCGAGCGCGAATATGGTGAATATCGCCAATGGCGCATCGGACCTGGCGCGGGACCGAGTGGGCGCACCCTCCCGGTCGTCGCGCGCGTCGTTGGATGGAAGCGCGCCGTTGTGCAGGCGCTTCCGGGCAGGGGCGGCTCGGGAGAATGAGGGCGAACCGCATGAAACCCGGCATGGACCGGTCGGACCCGCGCGATACCCATGTCGCCGCGATGATCGACTATCTGCGCCGCAGCCTGATCGTCCAGCGCGGCGAGGACGAGAAGTTCCACGCGATCTTCCTCGACCGGCGCAATGCCTATCTTGGCGATGCGGGTTTCGGCACGGGCTGCGGGCCTGCGCTGTCGCTGCGTATGCGCGAGCTGTTCTCCCGCGCGCTCGAACTGGGAACCGCGAGCATTGTCGTCGCGCACAACCATCCCTCGGGCATCTGCCGACCGTCTGAGACCGACATCGCCGCAACCCGCCGCCTGCACGCGGTCGGAGCGGCGCTCGACATCGAATTGCTGGACCATCTCGTCATCACGCGGGATGCGGTCTTTTCCATGCGTGCAGGGGGCCTTCTGTGACCGAGCACGAGCCTGATCCGCAATTTCCCGCGGCCGACACGCATATCCCGCGCTTTCGCGAGGCGGGCGAGGTGACCCTCGATCTCGTCAATCGCGACGGGCGGGTGGCGGATCGCTGGCTCGGCTTCCGTCCGCGCGAGTTCGAGGTGCTCTGGCGGCTCGCGGAACAGCCGGGCGAGCGCATGACCCGGCGGCAATTGCTGCAGGGCGTCTGGCGGCTGGGCTTCGATCGCGAGGGGCGCAGCCTGTCCGTGCTTGTCGCCCGCATCCGGGCCAAGCTCGCGCCGTTCGGCCTCTCGCAGCTGGTCGCGAGCCACGCGCAGGGAGGCTATTTCCTCGACCCGGCGACCTGTCCCTGCGCGTTCGACATCGCGCTCGCCCCTTCGGCCTGACGCGCGCCTGCTGGACAGGTCGCGCCGCATCCTGCACCTTTCGCCTCCGAAACAAGCAGATTCGAGGGATCCGTGACCGAGACCGCAACCCAGACCGCCGACAAGGCCCCTGCCACCGCTTCCGACGCCGAAAGCCGCGTCGTCATCGACCTGTCGCCGAGCGGGGTGGCCCATGTCCGCCTGACCCGCGCCGACAAGATGAACGCGCTGGATCCGGCCATGTTCGCAGGGATAATCGATGCCGGCCGCCGACTCGCCGAAATGCAGGGCGTGCGCGTCGTCGTGCTCTCGGGCGAGGGCAGGGCGTTCTGCGCCGGGCTCGACCTGTCCAATTTCGGCAAGGCTCCGTCCCCCGACTCCCCGCCCCTGACCGAGCGCACCCATGGCAATGCCAACACCTTTCAGGAAGTGGCGATGCAGTGGCGCAAGCTGCCCGTGCCCGTCATCGCGGCGGTCCACGGCGTGTGTTTCGGTGGCGGCCTGCAGATCGCGAGCGGGGCGGACATCCGCATCGTTCACCCGGCGACCCGTATGGCGATCATGGAGCTCAAATGGGGTCTCGTTCCCGACATGGCCGGATATGCCCTGTGGCGCGGTCTGGTCCGCGACGACGTGCTGCGCGAGCTGATCTACACCAACCGCGAATTCTCCGGCGAGGAGGCGCAGGCGCTCGGCCTTGCGACGGAGACGAGCGAGGATCCGCTGGCGCGCGCGATGGAGCTGGCCGAGACGATCGCCAACAAGAACCCCCACGCGATCCGCGCGGCCAAGCGGTTGCAGGAGACCATGCTCGAGGAAGACACCGACGCGATCCTGATGGCCGAAAGCGTCGAGCAGCAGGCGATCATGCGCACGCCCAACCAGGTCGAGGCGGTGATGGCCGAGATGCAGAAGCGCAGGGCGAATTTCGAGGACGTCTGAGGCCCGTTGGCCTCGGGCCTCCTACCCGAACACCGCCACGCATTGCAGGCCGTCGAGCACCTGCCGGCCTTCCATGTCCCACATCCTCAACCGCTCCGAGGAATAGCCCGCGCCCGCGTGCTGGCTCGCGTTCTCGGCGAGATACCATCCGCCTTCGGAACGCGATTCGGGGTCGAGCACGTTGAACGACCAGTTGATCGAGCTGATCGGGCCGATCCGCTGCATGATCCGCATCGCGCCCGGCGGCATGACGTCGCCCATCAGGACGAGCCTCGAGACAGGATCGAGCTCGTGCTCTTCGGTCAGGCGCGCCCAGCGCCGCACGGTCGCGCCGTGATCCTCGCCCTTGGACTGGCCGAAGCGAAGCTCGAAATTGTTCTGGATGAAGGACGGCCCTTCGCCTTTCATCGCCTGCGCGTTGTCCTGGGGCGGTCCCGGCCAGTCGGCGGGCGGATCGCTGGGGCGCACGGCATTGGCCTCGCGCTCGGCGGCGAACAGCCAGAAAGCGGTGAGCGCGAGCTTGCCATCGGCGTGAATCTCGCTCCGCACCTGCGTCACGTTGCGGCCTGCACGCACGATCTCGGCCGAAAGCTCGATCTCCTCGCCCACCGGCGCGACGAAGCCGATCTGCCCCGCGCGCAGCGGCGGAAGGCCGGGAAAGGCGCGCTGCGCCATGGTGAAGGCGATGAGCGCCGAGGCGCCGCCATAAAGCGTGCGCCCCTGCATCCATTCCGCGGCATGGGTAAGGCGGCAGGCACCGGGCTGTCCGGTCACGGGTTCGAGCAGGCTTGCGATGGTCATGGCCGCAAGCCTGTGCCTTGGCCGGGCGCGGCGGTCCAGTGTGACGTTGCGTAAGGTCGCCGCAAGATAGCCCCGCAGGCCGCGCCCCCCATCGCTTCTCGCGCCCCGCGCGAAAGGCGCATTGCCTTTGCCGCGGCGAATCGCTAGGTGCCGCGCTCTGTCCGAGCAAGCTGCGGCTCGCTTGGGGCAGACCGGCCCGATGGCGGAGTGGTGACGCAGCGGACTGCAAATCCGTATACGCCGGTTCGATTCCGGCTCGGGCCTCCAGCTATGGTGCGCGTCCTCACCTGGCCGTACCGATACAGAGTGCCGCTTTAGCTCAGTTGGTAGAGCACATCATTCGTAATGATGGGGTCACGTGTTCGAGTCACGTAAGCGGCACCATAACTTCAAGGGGTTAGAGGCGATATTGCGTCGTTCCGCACTTCCCAAAACAATATAATTACAACACCAACCAAGAAAAACGGCCCGATGGCTATAGCCACCGGGCCGAGATGGCGCCCTTTTACAGGCTCCGGCGGACAGTGATTTCCGCCGTCATGCCATGGTTCAGCATGAGCCCGAGCAGGTCGTCGATTGAATCGAGCGCGGCGGCCCAGAATTCGCCTGAGTCACTGAAGATCGGGCACTCGAAGTCGGACCGATCCTTGTGCCGGAGCCACTGATCGAACGTAGGCGCACGGAACACGATGGTGTTCGCATACGCATTCTCGGTCTGGTTGTCTTCTGCTTCCATTGAAATAGTCCTTCTCAAGCGCCGCCGCGGCCACGCGCGGCGAACGTCAGCAAAGGAGAAGGTGCCGTGGCACACCCCACGCAACAGCAGGCCAGAAGGCCCGCCGGATTCAGTTGCGTAGAATGGGTGCGCTCGTGTGCATGGGGGCAACCTGTCGGATCAACTGGCCCGGCGCAACCGCTGCGCTCTCTTCGTCCCAGATTGCGACAGCTAGCGGGCGTTGCTCAAACGCGCTGAACCAAGTACTTGCTTACCCACAATTAGGGGAGCCGCATGAAAGATATCGAGAGCTACCGCGATAAGGTATTTACGGACCTGTTCGCGTCCAAGACGGCAAAAGCGGCTTGGCCAATCTGGGAACCTGCGCTTCTGTCTAAGAGCGCCAATTTCAGTGATCCCAAGAAGGTGCTCTCTATCGGGTCTGATTTGGCGACGATATTCAAATCAACTGGCACAGCCGGACGCGGTCAGGGCACATTATCAGCCGCTGGGCATGCTTGGGAGACCCTGGTCTGCTGGTACTTGAATGTCGTTCTTTCAGGTTCAAGGGCAATCGCCATCAAGCAGAAAAAAGCACTAGTGCCCGAATGCGTATCCGACAGCGCAACGATTTCCTACGGCGTCGATCAGACCAACACGGAGTCTGATTTGATCGTCATAGTGTTCCCAGATGGTTTCAGCTTTCCGGGTGGCGGCATTGCTGACCTTTCGAACGCAATGGAGAACCAGCTATCGAAATTCGAACTCGGCATCATCCAATGCAAAACCAACTGGAACGACAACGCTCAAATTCCGATGCTTTGGGACATGGTTTATCGAGCGAAAGGCTTTCAAGGGCACAACGTCACCATTGGCAGGAATCACCACACCATTGGCGACTATCGCAGGTTCACCTATGCGTTCGTCACTGTCCCCTCGCAAAGTGGTGGCTACTCGCCGCAGGATATGTCCGTAAAGCGCGTCAGGAACCTCTCTGGCGGCAATTATTGGGGGCATCCAACACAGAACGGTGTGGCATTTAGCCTTTCCGAGATTTTCGCGCGAAATTTCGGCTCCGCCTTCAACCAGCCAATCCCTCAGCAATTGGCCGCTGCAATATCCACAAAAACTGGCTGGTTCAGCCGATACTGAGGCCTGGATTTCCTCGTTCGATGTGCTACAAACGCTGGAGAACAGTTGCAGAACGAGGCCGACTTGAACGCTAGCGTAGCACTCCGCGAAAACCCTGCTCAATCTCGGGATGCCGCACCCGGTAGAAAAATGATTGACCTATTTGCTGGGTGCGGCGGCCTGTCGCTCGGCTTCGAGATGGCAGGCTACACCCCGGTATTCGTCAACGAGTTGAATGACGATGCGCGTGAGACCTACTTGATCAACCGTTCTCACGATCTAGGAGGCTTGCCTTTCAACGAGAACAAGGAACTACACTCCGCCGACATCGGGGAGGTCGATTCCAAAACGATTGCGGCTTTACGCTCCAATCTAAACTCTATCAGCACAGGTCTTGGCGATGCTTTCGGTGTTGATGTTTTGACCGGAGGCCCGCCTTGTCAGGGCTACAGCGGCATAGGCCATCGCCGCTCATACTCGGTCGATAGAATCGAATTGCCGTCGAATCAGCTTTATGGCCGTATGGCGTGGTTCATTGAGCAGATCAGACCAAAGTTATTCCTTTTTGAAAACGTGAAGGGGTTGTTGTCGTCGCGCTGGCGCGCTGGTGGCCAAAAGGGCGAGATTTGGGATGACGTTTTCAAGCGGTTCCAGCGTCTAGGGGATGAGCACGGTTACTACGTCAAGTGGTCACTCGTTCATGCGTCAGACTACGATGTCCCGCAAAATAGGCCGCGCGTTTTGATTGCGGGCATCAGCAAAGAAGTGGCTAATGCTGCTCAGGGTGTTGTCGATCTCCAAAGCAGTTCACTCGACGCTGTTGAGTGCGGATTCCTGCCTCCTCCTTCAGGCAACCGTGCTCCCAACCTGAACGAGCTTCTTTCTGATCTTGAAGACCCTGACGCGCTGGTGGCGCTTCAATCCGGCGAATACCCAAAGCCATTTGAAACCACAGCCTACCCTAGGGATGCGGCTGGGGTTCAGGAGTGGTTTCGCCCGGGCGACTTAGCTCATGCAGGGGCGAAGGTAACTGACCAAGAGTACAGCCGGCATGCTAGGCAAATCGTCGAGAAGTTTCTTGCGATGCACGAGACAGGCGGTGAAATTCCGAAAGAATATCGAACCAAGAAATTTGCGCAGCGTCTGCTACCACCAGAATGGGGTAACCGGACACCTTGGATTACTGCAACGTCGATGCCTGACGATTATGTCCACTACAGCCAACCACGCATTTTGACCGTGCGAGAATGGGCGCGTCTCCAAACATTCCCTGACTGGTATCAGTTTGCGGGCAAGAGAACGACTGGCGGACTACGTCGCGCAGGTAATCCGAGAGAAGGTAACTTCGACCGTGAGGTTCCGAAATACACGCAGATTGGCAACGCAGTGGCGGTGAAGCTGGCAGAGCATGTCGGTCGCCACTTCGACAAGATACTCACGGCTTCTGCAAGCTAATTGGCCGACATTTTCTCCAAGGAAAAGCGCGCTAATATCATGCGCGGTTCAAAAGCAAAGAACACCAAGCCAGAGCTTGTGACGAGGCGGCTACTCGCATCGCTCGGCTACCGCTTTCGTGTCAACTACAAAGGGCTCCCAGGCAAGCCAGACATCGCCTTTACGAAACGAAAGCGGGCGGTCTTTGTTCATGGCTGCTTCTGGCATGCCCATGATGACCCGAACTGCCCAATTACGAGGATCCCAACTTCTAATGTTGAATTTTGGGAGCAGAAGTTCGCTCGAAACAAGGAGCGGCACGATAAGGTCTTGCAGAAGCTGGCTGAGGCTAACTGGGAAGTAATGACTATCTGGGAATGTGAGCTGGCTGACGTTGACCGTTTGGCAGCAAAGCTGACCAGGTTTCTTGGCCCGACTCGTATTTGAATGGGACGATATGCTCACGCTGCTGGCCGCCGCCACACTGTCCTGCGTTGCAGTGGATGGCGATAGCCTGCGGTGTGACGACGAGCGGATACGGCTACTTGGCATTGATGCACCAGAATTTTCATGCCCTCGCAATAGACGATGTGTGCCGGGTGATCCGCAGGCTGCAAAGGACTATCTGGCGCGATTGATAGCAGGCCGCTCGGTCGAAATAGTGCGACATGGCGAGGATCGGTATGGGCGTACCCTCGCTGTCGTTTACGCTGGTGGAATGAACCTGTCCTGCGCCATGATCCAAGCGGGTCATGCGGCCTATATCCAGCGCTGGGACAACGGCGGGGCTATCGCCCGCGATTGCTAGTTAAATCCACCCCTGCAACTGCCCTTCGCCAACAAAGCCCCGGGTTAGGTTCTCGGACGCGAAGAACGCGAGCGAGAGGGCAATCGCCATGTCCGCATGGTGCCCTTTCCCGCCGCCTTGCAGGACGAGGTTCCCGGCAGCAGTGCTGGCGAGTTCGAACGATGCGATCTCGGCCATAAGTTGATGGCGCAGCGGCAGGTCATGGGCGATCTGCAAGGAGCCAGTTTCGAAGGCACCGGCGAGCGTTTCAAGCAGCACGTTCTTCGACACGGACACGCGGTGGCCCTTGCGCGACCATGCGGCCCCAGCGGTCATGGTAATCGCATAGTGGTCGATCCCGCCTTCGGTCAGCACATCGCAGAACGGCCCGCCAAGGCCCGTAGCATCGACAGAGAGCGTCGTGCGTCCGTGCAAGTCAGGCTTGGCAAGCACTTGCGCCACATGCGCCGCTATGTCGGTGTAGGCAGTTGCGCGGATGCGGTCAGCATAGACCACGGTGCGCGTCCGGTCGCCAAGGCGCTGGCGATAGCCGTTCTCCCATTCGGGCAAGCAGGTATCGCGCACGATCACGATGGCGGAAGGGTCGTTTCGACCAAGGTCGAGGCCCATGAAGAAGCGGTCGTGGCCCGTCACGCGCTCGATGGCAGGGTCCGGCCCTGCGCATAGATTCACGCGACCGCCTCCGAGGTGGATCAGATCAAGCATAACGCAGGCCTCTCGCTGATCGCTCGATCGAGCACGTCGCGGGAGATCAGAGGCAGCCCGCCGCCAAGAAACTCGCACAGGTGTTCCGCCCGAAAGCGGATTTCGCTCATGAAGCGGCGGTCATATTCGACCTTCGATGCGAGCCGAGGAATGTCGACCGAGCGGGCGAATATCCGGCGCGTCCTTCCAGCAGACCACGTATCGTGAAAGAAGCCTTCTCGGCCTCGGGGCGTGCTCATCATCAGCACGCGCCCGTCGGGCTTCCGCATCGGCAGTAGAGCGGCGATTGCGTCATCGTCCAACCATGCCGCTTCATCGAGGATGAGCGTGTCGCAGGTGAACCCGCGCGCGCCGTCGGTCGCCGGGATCGAGATGACGCGCCCCCCGTCCGACGTTTCGATCTCCGACAGGGATGACCGCACGAGTTTCGGCGGCACTGGGTCACTTTGCACGAACGCGGTGATCCGGCGAAGCAACTCCTGACTTTGGCGCTGGCTAGGGGCGGCGAGAAGGCACGTCTTGCCTCGCGTGACGTCATCGTAGGCAAGACACCCGATAGTTGTGCTCTTGCCCGTTTGCCGGGACGCTAGGACGGTCACGAACTGGTCTTCCGGCTGGCCCGACGGATCGGTCAGGAGCACCTCGCGCTGCCATTCGTCCGCATCGCCTATGGCGCGCTCGAAGCGGGCTACAGGATCGAGGCCGACGACGAGGCCTTCGAAGAATTGGCGCAGCGCGTCATCCATGACCGATCTGCAACCGCTGCATCTCGCCTAGGAAGTCGGCTTTCGCGTCCGGATGGCGGTCGAGGACGCGCAGGATCATCTGCCGCAGGACGATAAATTGCGGGCTCTCGTTGAGGTTCACGTTGACAGTGAGTTCGTTCTGAAGAGTGCCCGTCAGCTTCGCGAGGTCCATGAGCGCGTTCCTCATTTCGCGCAGCGACATGAGCGCAAGCGGATCGTTACCGTCTGCCTTGGCCCGCTGGAGCAGCGAGTCGATCTCCGTGACGACCCGCTTTAGGCTACGGTGGATTTCAACATCGCCTTCGTTCAGCGCGTCGGCCACTGCCTGCGCGCGCTCCGTTCGGAGCGCCAACGTTATTTCGCGCCGCTGCTCCTCGTCCAGGTGATTGTCGGCATGGCGACGGATGGCGTCAGGCTTGAGGCCGTACCGCCGCGCCACCTCCGCGTTGGTGACTCCAGCGACTAGGTCGCGGTTCAGGCTGGCAATGCGGGGATGGGCGCAGGCGGTGCAGGGCCTTGCCATCAGCTTTCCTTGGATCGCAGTTGCGCGTCTAAGTAGTCTGTCGCAAAAGCGTTCGAGCGCAGCAAATAAAGTAGGGCTTTGCGATGATCATTTTCAAAAAAGACATTCTCATCGAAATGGAATCCGTGGAGCGGTCGCTTCTTGAAGAAGCTTTCACGAAGATCGGCTCCGGTTTTCGAACCTGTAGCGAAGTCTGCAAGGACGAGCGCCTGCGCAAAGACTTCCGGTCCCTTTCCGTGTGAGAGCAGGTTGTAACGATCTGTCTGAGGCGGGATGCCCTCGAGTTGAGGCGGTATCGCTGTCACGCGCCCCCGCTTGTTGATCTTAGCCTCCGCCCAGCCTTGCGCTTCCACGGCGAAGAGAAAGTGACCGACCCAAGTCGGATGCAATTGGTCGAGGCGTATCACCAGTGCTCTCCATTCTTGCTATCGAGGAGAGCCTGCTGGTGCGCCTGTTGCATGTTGTCGGGTAGATCACGAGCGGAACGGAATGTGCGCGCCTCTTTGTAGCCGCGCTCTCGCGCGATCTCCTTGATCCGCGCCACGCCGACGCGGTCGCGGACCGCTGCATTGACGTAGAGCACACCGGCGTCGTCATCGCCAAGCGAGTGAACCGGCGATGCCGGTGGCGGGCCGCTATGCGCAGCAGCAGGTTGGTCGTCGACGATGCGCAGGGTCTTACCCTGCTCGGCGGCGACCTCCTTCATCCGCGCATAGACCTGCGGGTCGCGAGATGCCGACCGGGTGATGAACAGTTCAGTGGCGGTTCCCTTCAACGCCTTGTCGGGCCGTCCCTGCAGCAGGCGCTTTTCGCGGATTAGGGCTTTGCGGTTCTTCTCGGTGCGCTCAAGTTCTGCTTCGAGTTCGGCATTCTCGGCCTCAAGCTGCTTGAGCTTCTCGGCCAGTCCAAGCGAACCGGGTTCGGTCGCAAGAAACTTCTTCAATCTTTCATTCGACATGACAAGCCTCATGTCGACGGACTAGCCGCACCGCCTATTCGGAACGGCTATCCGCCGATTTCTGAACGATGGATCGAGAACTATTCCTGCTCAACCGCGCTTTGAGAAATGCCGCTGCGCCTGTTCTTGGAGCCACGTAGGGTCGAGGTCGGCTAGGGCGCACCAATAGGCACGCGCTTCGGCCCAACTCCCGTATGCGGCGGTCAGAAAAGCGATGGCTTCACGGTCGCCTGCCTTGGCATCCTTCCATGCCGCGCGGATCACTTCGAGGCCGAGCGCCTTGATGCCTGCAACCTCGGCATGATCGTCAATCGGCGCGGGCAAGTGCTGCGGACGCGGCGGTGATGGCTTCAGTTCACGCTTGTGTTCGATCAGCCCAATCTCGACCAATTCCTTGGCAATCGGTTCGCGCTTCGGTCTCGGTTTGCGGGGACGGAATTTTTCAGCGTCGAACTCGCCCGCTTTCACCGCCGCTTTCACGCGCGCTGCCAAGTCCTTTTCGTCGAGAGACAGCTTCCGTTCGAACCGGGCACGGACGTGGTGCGGAGGTTGCCGCTGCCGCTCGCACGAAGAGACAGGCAGGCCGACAGCGCGCAGGGCGACTTCGAACTCGGGCGCGGGTAGCATATCTTCCCAACGCCCCATCAGGACGCGTGTTGGCACTCTCGGTCGGGGAGGAGGTTTTCAGCCTGTTCGCGCTGCTCTGGCGTAGGCGAGCGCCGCCATTCGATGACAGCAGTGACCGGGTGCTCGCAGTCATGGGTGACGCGCTTCACTGGGAGGTTAGCGGCGGTCAGGACCGCCTTCGCATTGTGATCGAAGATGCGGGGCGGCGGGCTTGGGTTGGGATTGTGCGAGGTGGGCGGTCGGTATCTCATACCGACTTATCGCACCTCTCACCGGGGCGGCGTTACCACAATTTAAGAATGACGGCCTAGCATTGTGATGATCTCGGCAGGGCTTTACTTTCGGCATTCCGGCGCAGGTAGATCGACCCGCGAGACTGCTTCGAAAAGCGAGATGAGCGCAGGTGCGAATAGGTTTATCTTCCGTTATTTCCGACGTGGCTTCCGAACCCGTCGCAGCGTCCTCATCAAGGGAGCAAGCACTCGCCATTGCCTTGCTTTCGGGCTCGATCGCACTCTATCTTTCTTTGGGAGAATGGCCTGCGGCTTTTTACGATGCGGCTCGATGGGCCGTGTTTGCCTTATCGTGCTTCGTTTGCGCGTGGGCATGGTCGAAGAAGAGATGGGGTTGGATCGCATTCGCGAGTTTCGGTGCCTTCTTTTTCAACCCATTTATTCCTCGTCTCGGGAACGAAGGCTGGGATGTGATTGGGCTCGCTTACATGTGCGGTTATGCCGCTCTTGGCATATCACTGGTTCATCCTCGGATGGCCGGTGTCGCAGGCGGAGCCTTCGCGGCTTACGGGATGGCTTTGTTGGCCCTTACCCACTACGTGAATCACTACATGCCGCATGGGCCAATGTATTGGACGGGCGATTACGTTTGCCTGCATGATGGGCGAGGGCCGTGCGGCCCTGAGATGCTCGAAGATATGACAAAGCTCGACATACCTGAATGGGCGAAGTTTCTGCGGTCCAAGGCCTTTTTGACATTTTTGTTCTTCGGGATAAGTTCGAGTCTCCTGCTTCAGAAATTCAATAGCAACAGGTAACGTTGAAATTCGGCTTGGCCCGCTTGGCGCTTTGATCGTGTAATACACTCATTGTTGAATATTTGTAGGGCATAAGGTGCAACATGTTCCGGCTTTTGATGCTCCTTGCCCTACTTTATTCGACACCAGCCGTTGCCCAGGTGATCGAAGGCACTGCTACCGTAGTCGATGGGGATACCATCGACATGACGGGCACCCGGATCCGTCTTGCGCATATCGACGCGCCTGAAGCGAAGCAGGTTTGCGAGAAAGACGAACAAGAATGGGCTTGCGGTTTCGAAGCGACCGCAATCCTTGCCTCTCTCGTTGATGGCCAGAAGCTGTCCTGCACTGTTCTCGAACACGACATCTACGGTCGAGCGGTCGCGACCTGTCAGACTCGGTCGTTCAACCTCGGTACGGAGATGGTGCGGCGGGGCATGGCAGTCTTGGGCGAGGACGCCCCCTACGACTACGCGGCGGCCCTCGGTGTCGCCAAGCGAATGAATTGGGGTCTGTGGGCCTCGACCTTTCAAGAGCCTGCCGAGTGGCGCGCTGCCAACCCGCAACATGCTTCACGTGCCGCGGGAAGGGCAGAGCGCGGGCAGGTTCGTGCGACTAGGGTTCGGGAGCGGGTCTATCGCAACCAATACGGCTGCGCCATCAAGGGCAACCGCAGCAGGCGAGGCGAGTGGATTTATCACCTGCCGGGCCGCCCCTACTACGATGCGACCCGCGCCGAAGAGTTGTTCTGCACCGAGAGCGAGGCGCAGGCTGCTGGCTATCGGAGGTCGCGGGCGTGAAAAAGCTCTCGATTGGTTTTCAACTTGTCGCGTGGGCCGGATTAGTTGCGCTTGCAACGTGGCTTTGCCTCATGTTCGTGAAGATGGCTATCGAAGCCTTATTCGGCAATGCGCCTGCCGAGATTTGGGCAGTCTTGATGGCAATAGCCTATTTTTACGCGCTTGGATCGACTTCCGAGAACATTTGCGAGATTGCTCGACAAGGAGACGACCTGCATTCGCCAGAGCGTTCTTCGCGTCATCTTTAATTTTTGACAGCGCACCGTGGAAAGAGCACCGGCGAAAAGTATGGGGAAGCTGTTGCGCCCGCCGGTCATTTGGCAAAGAGCCGCATGGCCGCCCGCGCCTTTTCGGCAGTCCACCAGCCTCGCCCCGAGGCGGTCGGCACACCCAGCCCGTTGAGGCGGTCCGCTATCGCCGCTGGGGGCATGCTCTCCCACCCGTCAACCTGCCCTAGGGCGATGCGCGCTCGTTCTGCTGCTCTGCGCCGCCTAGAGGCCGCAGAGCGGGCTCGAGCGTCGTCAGATGGTATTCCACCCCTATCGCCGCCCAGTTTCGCTCCCTGCGCCTTTCTGACCGCGAGAGCAGCCTTCGTGCGCTGGCTGATAAGGCGGCGCTCGTGCTCCGCGACGACAGCAAGGATCGCGACGGTGAACTCGTCGGCCTGCGGCAGGTCGACGAAGCGGATCGCGATGTCCTCTTTTCGCAGGGTCAAGATGAAGGCAGCGTCGCGCGATAGGCGGTCGAGGCGGGCAACGATAAGGGTCGCCCCATAGGCACGGCAGACATCAAGCGCGCGGGCAAGCTGCGGGCGGTCGTCCCGCGAACCTGACTCGACCTCCTCGAAATATCGGCCGGCGATCAGGTCATACCCATACTGCTGAGCGAAGGCGTCGACGGCTCGGCGTTGCGCCTCGATCCCGAGAGGTTGGCGATCCGTGCTGACGCGCAGGTATCCGACAGCGAGGGGCATGGTGGTCCTCTATGGCAACGTTCGTTGCCACATGTCGTGGACGGCGACCCCGGTGGCGATCAACCGCGGCGAAGCGGTGAAAATGCGCTCGCCCCGGTAAACGGCTTGGGTCGAGCAAGGGGCAGAACCGTTGCGGCTCTGCGTTCCGCGCATCGGGTCGATAAATCGCGGAAGTCGATCAAGCGGTGCGGTTTCAATCGGATCGATCAATCTATCTTGTGGGGATGGTGTGCCCGCCCATGCAGCCCATAAGAGTGCCCATGCGAAATTCGTCCGCAATATCAACGGTATCATGGGAAGTATGGGCTTTATGGGCACATTCCGAGCGTGTCGCGTCTGTGCGCATTCGCCAAGCGAATGACCGATTCAGCAACTGACCGCATAAAGTGCCCATAGTTACCATACTGCCCATCAAATTATTGAACTCACTCACGTTTTTCTCATGGGATGCCCTATGGGACGCATGGGCCCCCTGCTACTCCTCGGCTTCGAGCCACCACCGCGTGCTGTTGCAGGACTGCCGCGAGCGGAGCGAGTACCGCCTTGGTCCATCGCTCGTCTCGACTTCGATGATGCGGTCCCTGAATTGCCTCAGCCTGTCCCCTAAGGCGCGCGCAGGATCCTTCCACCCGTCGCCTATGTCGACCTCCAAGCAGTCGAGCATGGCAGCGATCTCCTTGGCCTTGCGCGGCTCGTTCCAGTCGAGGTTCATGTCATGCACCCCGCCAGCGCGAGACGTGATCGGAACCCGCCGATGCATGCACCGTAGCCACGCGATGACAACCTCTCGAATCCATTCTGTGGCCTCATCCTCGGGCCTTCGCTCCTTCGGCGTATCGAGAAAGCCCACGACCCCCGCGTGCTCAATAATGCCCGACATCACCCGCGCCCATCGCTCGAACGACGCTTTCGACTTCGAGCCATCCGGCATTCCGGCGTTCACCCAGGACCGGATTACCGTCAGCGCGGCAGCGACGAGGCCCGGCCTGTTGTCTTTCAGCCAGCCCTTTAGGTCTGGAATGGCGAATGCCTCCGACGGGCGATCTTCGGGGTTGGCCTCGCGCGCGTCCATGCGGATGTCGACGCAGCGGCGGTAGATTTCGTTTTCGATGTCGGGGTTGTTGCCCGTCGTCACCCACGTGACGCGGACGGGCAGGCTGACCATGCGGGAGTACCCAAGTATGCGCGCCTTGTAGGTTTCGGCAGTGAGCGTGGCAGCAAGGGCTTGGCTCTTCAACTTGGTCGCATTGTCGAAGAACACGACCTTACCCCCGTCCATGAGGATCGAGGTCAGGGTCTTCTCCATCTCCTCTTCCTGCTGTGGAGGCTTGGTGGCCGGCGGCGCGCTGCCAAGGGCGGGGTAGAGGCAGGCGTGGACGAGCAGCGTCGCGCCTGTTCCCGCCACGGGCTTGTTGAGGTAATACATGGGCGCGATGTCGAACAGGTCGCGCACATAGGGTTCGAGGCACATGGCGAGGGCGTTCGCGCGGTCCGACTCGTCTTCGAAGGGAAAGTCGGCAAGCGGCTTAAGCAGCAACTCGACGGCTGCCTGAACCTGCTCTTCGGTGGGTTCAGCAGGCACGTCCACTTCGATCTTCGCGGCGAGGTATATTTGGGCCGCTTCATCGTATCCGCGCGTGTCGAGAAGCCGCCCGTCTCGGGTGAAGATTGGAACGTTCACGACTTCTTTCAGGCAGGGAAGCGTGATTTCTTGCGAACGGGCAGCGAGCATGTCCTTCACAACCGCAGCAGGCGCATTCGAAGGCTTCCATCCGTCGTCCCCAATAGGCTTGAACCACGTGGCCGCGCGGTTCAGTTCATAGGTGAACTCGGGCTCCTCGAGCGGCTGGACGTGATCGCGGTCGATACGGGCGAACGCCTCGCCGTAGGCATAGACCCCGGGCGCACCGTCGACCTCGTATTCGGCGAGCGCCGCCCAAGCCTGCCGCGAGGTGTCGATAATCAGGCCCTTGTCGAAGATCGCCTGCCCCTCGCGCCGCCGCCGAATGCCGAGCCACACGGCGACCTCGTCGATCCACTCCTTCGGCAGGCCGAGCAGCTTCGACATGGACGTGAGGCCACGGAGGGTTCGGTCGTCATCCAGCCGCTGCCGCGCCTTCGTTATTATCTGTTCCGCGCGGCGGCCTGTTCGCTCATCGTCTCCGGCCTCGGACGCGACCAGTTCCAGAAAGTTCCGCGCGATTTCGTCTGACCATCCGGCGCGGACCAATGCCCCGGCCAAAGCGAGCGCGAACTCGTCCCGACCACCTTCGGCGGGATAAAAGCGAACGAAGAAGGTGGCGGCTGCGAGCAGGCCCGCCCTTCGGTTCAATTCGTCTCCATCCACAATGCTCGGAATAGGCTCCCATTGGTCCCACCAACACAGTTGTTCACCATTCGGATGAACGGAAGGCGAGACCATGACGTGGTATGGCTCACCGTCACGGGAGGTCCGCAATTGCAGGACCGTGTAGGCGTGCGGGCCCGCGAGTTCATGTCCGTCGACCTTAGGCAGTTTGAAGTCGATAGGCTTGTCGATCTCGGCCCGATAGATCGCATGGCGCATGCTGCCATCGGACCTATGGACGGTGCATCGCGTGCGCGGCAGGAGCGCCCCAGCAATCCGATTTGAGATATCCCAGTCGAGGTCAACGTCAACGTGGTGTTCGTCGATAATCAGTCCGACATTGCCGGTCAGATCGTCAAGGGAATAGCCGCGCGTCGCATAGCCCGCATCGCGCGGTTGCTTGCCGTTTTTACCTGACTGGAGCGGGATCAAGCGATAGCCAAGGTCGATCAGCGCGGAGAGCGCGTTCTTGTCAGATTCTTCCATTTTCGATCACCTCAGTCACCGAGGCGTCGTTCCTGAAAGCGCGGTTGAACAGGCGCGGCAGAGCACGTAAAATCCAGGCCTCGCGTGAGGGCGAAACGACACCTCCGAGGGCGTAGCGGTTCAGGCCGCTGCGCCCTCCTTCGTTTCAACACGATGCTTGCGAGCCCAAGCTAGAACGTCGTCTCGTTCGTAGCGAACAGTCTGCCGGGAAAGCTGGATGAATGGCGGCCCGATGCGCGTTTTCCGCGCTTGGAACAACCATTCGGATGACAACCCGAGCAGGTCCGCGACCTGCCTCGTCGTCATGATAGGCGGGTAACGTTCTGCTTCAAGCGACACGCGCACTTCGGAAATAAGATCTTCAATCGTCATAGCTCACCTTTTGGTTGAGCCATGAGCCGCACCGCTATCCGACTGTCAGGTTCACCTGCTAGAACAGTGCGGCCTCATTCCAGAACGGGTTAAAAACTTCTAGAATGGGGCGTTGACGATCAAAAACTAAGCAACTGCTACGGCGTCCGCAACTGGAATCTTGCACCTTTTCAGGATGACTGTGGATACTGCGTTCGCCGCTTCCCGCTGACTGTCGAGATCGTCGACCTGACCGTAGTGACCAAGCATATCAACCTCGCCAGCCTTGAGGTTTTGACCATTGAGCCAGCGCATCATGTAGGGCGGTGTTCCCGCTATCATTGCCGCGTCGTGCCAAAGATGGCGAAGGTCGCCAGGGCAAGTAAGCTTAAGGCGGTCGAGCTGATCGATGTGAACGTTCTTTCGAACAGAGGGGAAAACCCAAGTCTTGTGGAGACCCTTCAGGCGCTCAAATAGCGCCTTGGTCGCGGCGCTCATCGCGATTGTGCGAGGGCTCTCGTCCTTCTTGAGCCGAGGAAACGTCATTGTTCCTTGGCCGAGATCGACATCGCGCCAAGTGAGCGCGCGAAGCACATTTTCGCGGCTCCCGGTGTGCCAGCGGATAAGCCAGCAGGTTCGGATGACCAAGTTGTCGATGGCATCGATCTCTGCCAGCCTGTCCGCCCACGGGATCGAACGATCCAATTTGCGACGCTGCATCTTCGTCTGTTCCTTGAGGCGTGGCGGGTCGAGCTTCACGTGCCGATCATGTCGGAAAACAGCGCCGACTAGAACATGAAGCTGTTGGGCAGCGTAAGGCTTCCTCGCCTGCAATTCGTCCATGTGCTGCTCAACCTCCGGCACAGAAATTTTGTCGAGAGGTTTATCCGCCCATTTCGCGAAATGGTTGTCGATGCAGCCGCGATACTCCTTCGCCGTCTTCGGCTTGAGTGGCGCCCTGCCGGACTTTCGATCAGCCGAGCGGAAGGCGATGTAGCGTTCAAGCTGCTCTAGGAAGGTCGGCAGCGCTTCTTGCTCGTCTGTACCGTTGTCGATGCGCGACGCTTTGACCTTGGCCTCTCGCCAAGCCATGTCGCGCGTCATCGCTGGGAAGCGGCCTAGCTTGATCGAGCGCGTCTTGCCTGTGCGAGGGTCGCGCTTGGACAGGTACCACGTTTTCGCCGTCTTGGTGACAGCCATGCGCAAACCGGGGTAACGGTCGCCTTTGTGCGAGTACCATTTCAGTGGCCCAAACTTAAGTCGGTCGACCTCGGTATCGTTGAGCGAAATCTGCGGCATGATGTTCTCTACGAGACAACGGATTTACAACATGGGTGTGCAATCACATTGGTCAGCGCTTGGAGTCATGCAACCGAAGATGTTGAATTAGCTGCGTCTTTCCGATCTCTTTGGATCGTGTTGGACCCGTCAGATATTCTTCGTAATGATGGGGTCACGTGTTCGAGTCACGTAAGCGGCACCACTTATCAGCCAGTATTCGTAACGCTCGCGCGCCTGGCCCCTGCTTGTCCGATTGGCTTGGCTCGAGCCCTATTGCGTCCTTCCGGTTGAACCGACGGGGCAACCATGGTTGAAGCGGCGATGTCATAACTTCACCGCGAGCGAGAGCGGCGTTTTGAAAACGGCAGTTTTCAGTTCCAAACGATATGATCGCGAGTTCCTCGAACGTGTCAACGAGGCGACTGGCGCGGGGCATACGCTGGCTTTCTTCGATACTCGGCTCAATCCCGACACAGCGAGCCTTGCCTGTGGACATGACGCTGTCTGCTGTTTCGTGAATGACAGACTCGACCGGGCCGTGCTCGAAAGACTTGCAGGTGAAGGCATTCGCCTGGCTGCCCTCCGCAGCGCTGGTTTCAATCACGTGGATCTCGCCGCGGCGCGCGATCTCGGCATTACGATCGCGCGCGTCCCCGCCTATTCCCCCGAGTCCGTCGCCGAGCACACCGCCGCGCTGATCCTTGCGCTCAACCGGAAGATCCACAGAGCCTATCTTCGGGTGCGCGAGGGGAATTTCGCGCTCGACGGCCTGCTCGGGTTCAACCTTTCGGGCAAGACCGTGGGGGTTATCGGCACAGGAAAGATCGGCATCTGCGCGGCCCGCATCATGCGGGGGTTCGGCTGCGCCATTCTCGCCTGCGATCCGCAGCCCAGCGAGGAGCTAGACGAAATCGGTGGTTGTTATGTGGACCTGCCGGACCTGCTCGAACAGGCCGACATCGTGACACTTCATTGTCCCCTGACCCCTGAAACGCACCATCTGATCGATGCAGAGGCCATCGACCGGATGAAGCCGGATGCCATGCTGATCAACACGAGCAGGGGAGCCGTCGTCGACACGAAAGCGCTGATCGAAGGTCTGAAGGGCCGCAGTCTCGGTTCGGTCGGCCTCGATGTCTACGAGGAAGAGGGCGACCTGTTCTTCGAGAACCTGTCCGACACGATGATACAGGACGATGTTTTCGCGCGCCTGCTCACTTTCCCGAACGTCCTCGTCACCGGCCACCAGGCATTCTTCACGCGCGAAGCAATGGAAGCGATCGCAACGACCACGATACGCAACATCTCCAGCTTCGAGGAGACGGGAGCGGCGCTGCACGAGGTGTCGGTCGAGAAACTGGCTTGAGCCGTGAGAAATTTCCTTGCGCTGTTGCCGCTTGTCGCATTCGTCCTTTGGCTGGTCGGATTTCGAAGGTCGGCAGCGATGGCCGGGATCTGGAGCGCCGCCCTGTGCGCGGCCCTGGCGGTCGGCGCTTTCGATTATCCCGTCGACGCATCAAGCGTGCTCGGCCCGCTTGCGGAAGCCCTGTTCGCCTGCGCGACCATTGTCTGGATCATATTCCCGGCGCTGGGCATATACGAATTCCAGAAGGATACCGGCGCGACGCAGACGATCGGGCGCTGGCTAGCGGGAGTTTCGGGCAAGCCACAGGTTCAGGCCCTGCTCATCGCCTGGTTCTTCGGCCTGTTTCTTGAAAGCGCCGCCGGTTTCGGCGCGGCGATCGGGAACATCATCACGCCGCATAACATCGTCGCCGGCGCTGCCACGGTCGGCGCGGTCGGTCGCAAGGGCGAAGTGCTGAGGCAAACCCTGCCGGTATGCGCGATCTATGCGGCGGTCGGAGGGTTGCTCCTGTTCGCCTTGGGGCATTTGCTATGACATCGATCCAGGCGAGACCTTTTTGAAGCAGAACGATAGCATCGGCGCGCTGCTTTCACGGAGGATGAGGTGAAGCCGGACAGGTCGAAGGAATGGCACGCGATCGAATTCGATGAGGCTGTCGAGGCGCTTGAATCGCACCCCGGAGGGCTGAGCGAGGAGCGCGCGCGCGAACGGCTTGCCCAACATGGCCCCAACCGCCTTCCCGAACCGAAACCTGTGCATCCGGTCTTGCGCTTCCTCGCGCATTTCAACAGCCCCCTGATCCATTTCCTCCTCGTTGCGGCGGCAGCGGCTTTCCTGCTCGATCACGCGGTCGACGCGGTCGTGATCCTGCTGGTGGTGCTGGTCAACGCGGCGGTCGGATATGTCCAGGAGGGCAGGGCCGAAGAGGCCCTGGCAGGGATGCGCAGCCTGATTTCGCCGCGCGCTGTCGTGCTGCGTGGCGGCGAGAAGCGCGTCGTCGATGCCGCAACCCTTGTTCCGGGCGACATTGCGGTGATCGAAGCGGGCGATCGGATTGCCGCCGACGTGCGCATCCGGCGCGCGCGCGGGTTCGCGGTCGAGGAAGCGGCTCTCACCGGCGAGTCCGTCGCAGCCGAGAAGCGGCCCGATCCGGTTCCCCCCGAAGCTGCGCTGGGGGACCGCTCTTCGATGGCCTATTCCGGCACGCTGGCGATCAGGGGGCAGGCGACCGGGCTGGTCGTCGCGACCGGCGCCGATACCGAGATCGGCCGGATCAGCGGGATGCTCCAGGAGGTGCCTGCGCTCGTGACCCCGCTGCTGCGGCAGATCGATTCCTTCGCCCGATTGTTTACGCTTGTCATCCTCGCGCTCGGCGCAGCACTGCTCGCTTTCGCGGTTATGGTGCGCGGCTTCGAATGGGGCGATGCTCTCATCGCGGTCGTGGCGGTGTCCGTCGGCGCGGTTCCGGAGGGTCTGCCCGCCGTCATCACCATTACGCTCGCAATCGGAGTGCAGCGCATGGCGGCGCGAAAAGCGGTGATCCGCAAGCTTCCGGCTGTCGAATCGCTCGGAGCGACCAGCGTGATCTGCAGCGACAAGACCGGGACTCTCTCCCGTAACGAGATGAATGCGGTTCGCCTGGTGACTGCCAAGGGGGAATTCTCGGTCAGCGGGAAGGGGTACGCGCCCGAAGGAACGATCGCCCCTCGCGCCTCGGGGCAGGCTGATCAGCCGCTGCCCGAAGACCTGATCCGCTGCGGCGCGCTTTGCAACGATGCGCGCCTTGTCAGAGACGCAACTGTCGGCGACGAAGGCGGGCCATGGAGCGTTGCGGGCGACCCGATGGAAGGGGCGCTTCTGGCGCTCGCCGGGAAGGCGGGTTTGGATCGGGACTGCCTCGAGGCCGAATGGCCGCGGCTCGATGAAATCCCCTTCGATGCCGAACATCGCTACATGGCGACGCTGCACGAAGGGCCGAACGGCCAGGCGGTGGCAATGATCAAGGGCGCGCCGGAAGCGGTGCTCGACCTGTGCGATACGGCCTCGCACGAGGTCGACTGGGCCGGTCATGTCGAACGCGCGGCGGGTGAGGGCGAACGGCTGCTCGCCTTCGCCATGCTTGGCTTCGAAGAGCCGCGCGGTTGTCTTGCTCACGAAGACCTCGAAGGCGCCACCATGCTCGGTCTTATCGGTTTCATCGATCCCCCGCGCGAGGAGGCGAAGCGCGCGATCGCCGAATGTCGCTCCGCCGGCATCGCGGTGAAAATGATCACCGGCGATCACGCCGCGACCGCGCTCGCCATCGCCCGGCAGCTCGACCTCGCCGACTGTCCGGAGGCCATGACCGGCGCCGATGTCGAGGCGATCGACGATTGCGAACTGGCCCGGCGCGTGGAGCGGGTGTCTGTCTTCGCCCGGGCCAGCCCGGAACAGAAACTGCGCATCGTGCGCGCGCTGCAGTCGCACGATCACATCGTCGCAATGACCGGCGACGGGGTGAACGATGCGCCCGCATTGAAGCAGGCCGATGTCGGCACCGCGATGGGCGTCACCGGGACCGAGGCGGCACGCGAAGCGTCCGAGATGGTCCTGCTTGACGATAATTTCGCCTCGATCGTCGCGGCCGTGCGCGAGGGCCGCACGGTCTATGACAATATCCGCAAGGTGATCGCCTGGACCCTGCCCACGAACGGCGGCGAGGCAATCGTTATCGTGCTCGCGATCCTTGCCGGGTTCGCCCTGCCGATGACGGCGACGCAGATCCTCTGGATCAACCTCGTCACGGCCGTGACGCTCGGGCTTGTCCTCGCCTTCGAGCCTCCTGAACCCGGCATCATGGAGCGACCCCCGCGAAAGCGCGACGCGCCGCTGCTGACGCGCCTCCTATTGTGGCGGGTAGCCTTCGTCTCCTTCCTTTTCGCCGGGGTCGCGCTGTTGATCTTTTTCGGTTCGCAATCGCTCGGCGTCAGCATCGAGAAGGCCCGGACCCTGACGGTCAATATGCTGGTGGTCTCCGAGATCGCCTATCTTTTCAACGTCCGCTTCCTGCATATGCGCTCGCTTACACTCAGAGGCGCGCTCGGCACGCGGCCGGTGCTGATCGCACTCGCGGTGGTGGTTCTTGCCCAGCTGGCTTTCACCTATCTCCCGGTCTTGCAGCGCGTGTTCGAAACCGAAGCGCTTTCGTTAGAGGAGGGCGCGGTCATCGTCGCCATCGGCTTCGGCCTGCTGCTTCTGCTCGAATTCGAGAAACTGGTCACGCGCAGGTTCGCCCTGTGATTTGCAATTCCACCGTGGAGGAGGATTGACCATGCTTCGCGCGCGCCGCGATCCGCCCCGCGACGTCTTTCCCCCCGACCCATGGGGATTGGCGGCGGTGCATTTCGATACCGATTGGCTGCTCGGCTATGTCGGGCAGGCGGAGACCATGTTCGCGTTGTCGAACGGCTATCTCGGAATCCGCGGCACGATGGAGGAGGGGCATCCGGTCGAAGAGCCGGGAACCTATCTCAACGGCTTCTATGAAAGTCGCCCGATCACCTACGGCGAAAGCGCTTATGGTTTTCCCGACAGCGGTCAGAGCATACTCGTCTGCCCCGACGGGGTTTCGATCGAGCTGGTGGTCGACGATGAACCCTTCGATCTCGTCCGCGCCGAAGTGCTCGATTTCTCGCGCCGGCTGGATTTCGCGAAAGGCGTGCTCACGCGAGAGGTCGCCTGGAGAACCGCGCGGGGCCGGAAGCTGACCTTGAGGACGACGCGGCTCGTCTCGCTCGCGATGAAGCACGTTGCGGCTATCTCCTGGGAACTTGTTGCCGAAGACGATGCGGACATCATCGTCACGTCGCGGCTGGTCGAACGGCCTCCCTTGCCGAGCGAGGCTCGCGACCCGCGGATCGCCGAACCGCCGGGCGAAAGCGTTCTGGAGCCGACCGGGGCGCGAGCCGAAGGTGCGCGCGCGATGCTCGGCTATGTCACCCGCCGCTCACGCCTCGCGCTCGGCTGCGGAATGGACCACGTGATCGATACATCATCCCCGCATGATCTTTCCGCGACGGCAAGCGACGAGGAAGCCGCCGTCACCATTCGCCTAAGCGCGCAATCCGGTGTGCCCATGAGGTTTACGAAGTTCCTGGCCTATCACCATGGGCATGAAGGGGCACAGGATATGCTCGAAGCGGTCGGCGGGAGCCTCGATGAGGCGATCGTCCGCGGCTTCGATAACCTGCTTTGCCGCCAGACGGAAATCATGGGCGAATTCTGGGACCGCGCCGATGTCGAAATCGAGGGCGATCCGGCAACCCAGCAGGTGATCCGCTGGAATATCTTCCAGCTGCTTCAGTCGGCGGCCCGGGTGCATGGCCACGGCATCGGCGCGAGAGGGCTCACCGGGCGCAGCTACGAAGGGCATTATTTCTGGGACACCGAAATCTATGTCCTGCCGTTTCTCACCTACACCGCCCCGGACATCGCGCGGGCCTTGCTCAAGTTTCGTTACGATATGCTGCCGCAGGCACGTCTGCGGGCTGCCGAACTCGGCCATCGCGGCGCGACTTTTCCCTGGCGCACGATCAACGGTCACGAAGCATCTGCCTACTACGCGGCCGGCACCGCGCAGTATCACATCAACGCCGATATAGCGTACGCGCTGGACAAATATGTGGCGATCACCGGCGATACGGAGTTCATGGCGCGATACGGCGCCGAAATCCTGATCGAGACCGCCCGCTTCTGGCTCGATCTCGGCTTCTTCTCGTCCCGCCGCGATGGCAGGTTCTGCATCAACGGCGTCACCGGACCGGACGAATACAACGCGCTCGTCGACAACAATTACTTCACCAACCTCATGGCGCAGCACAACCTCAGGCTTGCGGCCCGGACCCTGGCTACGCTCGATCCCGAGGCGAAAGCGCAAGTGGCCGCTGCGACGAACCTTGGTCCCGCAGAACCGGATGGCTGGCTCGAGGCGGCCGAGCGTATGTACCTGCCGCAAGACGAGCGGCTCGGCGTGCACCCGCAGGACGACAGCTTTCTCGACAAGGAGGTATGGGATTTCGCCAGGACGCCCGAGGAGAACTATCCCCTCCTGCTGCATTATCACCCGCTGAACCTGTATCGGGCGCAGGTCGTCAAGCAGGCCGATACCCTGCTCGCCATGTTCCTGATGAACGGCCATTTCAGCGCTGCAGAGAAAAAACGCAACTTCGACTACTACGACCCGATCACGACGCATGACAGCTCGCTGTCGGTGTGCATCCAGTCGATCATCGCAAGCGAGATCGGCTACGCTGACAAGGCCATCGACTATTTCGATTTCGCCGCGACGATGGACCTGTCCGACATCGGCGGCAATGTAAGGCACGGCGCGCACGTCGCCTCGATCGGCGGGACCTGGATGGCCCTGGTTTACGGCTTTGCCGGACTGCGCGACGGGGACGGCACGATCGCCTTCAGCCCGCGCCTGCCCGACAGGTGGAGCCGATTGTGTTTTGCGCTGACCATTCGCGGCCGACGCCTGCGGATCGCGATAGATCGGGCGCGCACGGTTTATCGGCTCGAACGCGGTGATCCGATCGAGATCGTGCACGAGGGGGAGGCATTGCGCCTCTCGCCGGAAGAACCCGAGATGACCCGCTCCAACCGGAAGTGCCCGCCGCCGCCCCGGCCCGGGCCGGGAGCGGTCGATCCGGCGATGCCCGAAGGCGAGGGCTGACGGGCCCCCTTACCCTACCGTCACACCGGAAAGGTCGCCGACAACTTCGTCCGCTCCCGCTTCGCGCAGGGCGTCGGCCCTTGCGTTCGGGCCCACGCCGATCACGCGAGCGAATCCGGCTCTGCGCCCTGCCTCGACCCCGGCAATTGCGTCCTCGAAGATGACCGCACGCTCCGCCTTTACGCCAAGCCGCCGCAGCGCCTCTTCGAACAGGGCCGGGTGCGGCTTGCCCGGCAAGTCGAGCCGCGACGCATCGATGCCATCGACCCTTGCCTGGACATGGTGGGCGAGTCCGGTCGCCTCGAGCACCTGGCGGGCATTGGCGCTGGAGGAAGCGACCGCGATCGCGATCCCGGAAGTGCGCAGGTCGCGCAGCAGGCGCTCGGCTCCGGGCAGCGCTCTGGAAGCCGTGCGAAGCCGTTCCTGCACCGCTTCGTTCTTTCGCCGCGACAGCCCCATCACGGTTTCGGCCCCGGGCGGATCGTCCTGCGCGCCTTCGGGCAACTTGATACCGCGCGACGCGAGGAAGGTGCGCACGCCTTCCTCGCGGCGCCTGCCATCGACGTAGAGCTGGTAGTCGTCCGGGCCGAACGGCGGTTGCCTGTCGTCCCATGTCCGGAGGAAGGCATCGAAGGTTTCCTTCCACGCCGCTTCGTGCAGGCTGGCGGTGTCGGTGAGGACGCCGTCGAGATCGAAGATCGCCGCGTCGAGCCGGGCGGGCGACAAATGCACATCCGACAAGTCTCGTCTCCCGCATTTCCTGCTATTCTTCCGACTCGACCGTATCCCTAGTTTAACCGGGTCGATAGCGCGATCCGGCTCACGATGCGCCGGGAGATGCTTGGCTCATGATGAATATTGCGACCGTCACGCTGAACCCGGCATTCGACGTCTCTTTCGAGGTCGATCGCCTGTTTCACACCTCCAAGATGCGCGGTGACAACGAAAGACACGCGCCCGGCGGCGGGGGCATAAACGTCGCGCGGGTTTTCGTGCGGTTGGGTGGGAATGCCCGCTGCCACTACCTGGCAGGAGGCGCGACAGGCGCTGCGCTCGACCGGGCGCTCGACCAGCATGAGATCGTCAGGAACCGGGTCGCGATCGCGGGCGAGACCAGGGTCAGCACTTCCGTCTTCGAACGCACCAGCAGGCGCGAATACCGCTTCGTCACGGACGGTCCGGAGATCGCCGAGGCAAAATGGCGTGAATGCGAAGCCGCGATCGCGCAGGCCGAATGCGATTACCTCGTCGCCAGCGGATCCCTGCCGCGCGGCGTACCGGACGATTTCTACGCCCGCATCGCGACCGCGGCGAACAACCGGGGCATTCGCTTCGTGCTCGACAGTTCGGGACGGGGTCTTGCAGGCGGGCTTGCGGCGGGCGGCGTATTCCTGGTCAAGCCGAGCGTGGGCGAACTGCGCGCACTTACCGGACAGGAACTGGAGAGCGAGGAGGAGATCGCCGCCGCTGCGCGCGCAATCGTGGAACGAGGACAAGCAAAGTATGTCGCGGTGACGATGGGTCGGGACGGGGGGATCCTGGCGAGCGCCGACGGGGTGATCCGACGAGCGGCCATTCCGGTCGAAGCCGCGAGTGCTGTCGGAGCGGGCGATTCCTGCGTCGCGGCGATGGTCTATGCTTTCGCACGCGGGCGGGCTCCGGCCGATGCCTTCGCCTTCGGGATGGCAGGAGGCGCGGCGGCGGTCCTGACGCCGGGAACCGATCTCGCCCGTGCCCGAGACATTCGGCGCCTTTACGAGGAAACGACCGGAACGCCGGCGCCATGAGACGCCCCGAGCGCTGCGTGCCCGGTGTCCGATACGAGCGGAGAGGACCATGAAAAACGAGCACGTGATCTGGTTCGAAACTCTCAAGCGCAGCGATCTCGCACGGGTTGGCGGCAAGAACGCCTCGCTTGGCGAACTGATCGGTGCGCTCCAGCCGAAGGGCATCAACGTGCCGCCCGGTTTCGCGACGACGGCGGCGGCCTATCGGCGCTTCATCGAACACAACGGCCTTGGCCCGGTCATCGAAAGCCGCCTGGCCGAGCTATCCTCCGGGCAGGCCGCGCTGGCCGAGTCCGGCGGAGCGATCAGGACCGCGATCCGGAAAGGCGAGTGGCCCGACGAGATCGAAGCAGCGATCCGCGCCGCCTATCGCAAACTCGCCGAGCTGGCCGGCGACAAGGCTCCGAGCGTCGCGGTGCGCTCCAGCGCGACCGCCGAGGACCTGCCCGATGCCAGTTTCGCGGGCCAGCAGGAGACGTTCCTCAATATCGAGGGCGAGGACGATCTCATGAACGCCTGCCGCCGTTGCTACGCCTCGCTCTTCACCGATCGCGCGATCAGCTACCGCGAGGCAAAGGGCTTCGCGCACGAGGATGTGGCGCTTTCGGTCGGAGTGCAGCGCATGGTCCGCTCGGACCGCGCGGGTGCGGGCGTGATGTTCTCGATCGACACCGAAAGCGGGTTCGAGCACTCGGTGCTCATCAACGCGGCATGGGGGCTCGGCGAGAACGTAGTCCAGGGCGCGGTCGATCCGGACGAATATCAGGTTTTCAAACCGCTGCTGGAGAACGAAGCGCTATCCCCCATCGTCGCGAAAAAGCGCGGCGCTAAGACGGTGAAGATGATCTACGCCGAGCGGGGCGAGACACCGACCCGCAACGTGTCGACTTCGAAAGAGGAGCAGGCGGCTTTCGTCCTTTCCGATGAGGAGATCCTCACGCTGGCGCGCTGGGCGGTGGCGATCGAGCGGCATTACGAATGCGCGATGGACATGGAATGGGCCAAGGACGGACCTGGCGGAAACCTGTTCATCGTCCAGGCGCGCCCCGAAACGGTGCAGGCGCAGCTCAAGAACGGCGGGCTGGAGTCCTACCGCCTTCGGAGCCGGGGCGAAACGCTCGTCAGGGGAGCGGCGATCGGCGAAGCGGTGGTGACGGGCCGGGTCGGCATTATCGAGAGCGCGAGCGAAATCTCGAATTTCGAGCCGGGCTCGGTCCTTGTCACCGGGACCACCGATCCCGACTGGGTGCCGATCATGAAACAGGCGGCCGCGATCGTGACCGACCATGGCGGACGCACTTCCCACGCGGCGATCGTCAGCCGCGAACTCGGCCTGCCCGCGATCGTGGGAACGGGGGATGCGACGCGCCTGCTTTACGACGGGCAGGACGTGACGGTGAGCTGTGCCGAAGGCGACGAGGGGTTCGTATATCAAGGCATTGCCGATTTCGAGGTCGAAACCCTCGACCTTGGCGACATCCCCGAAACGCGAACGAAGGTGATGCTCAATCTTGCCAACCCGGCGGCGGCCTATCGCTGGTGGCGCCTGCCTGCCGACGGAGTCGGCCTGGTTCGGATGGAGTTCGTCATCAACAACGAGATCAAGGTCCACCCCATGGCGCTGGTCCATCCTCAACGGGTGGATGCCGAGACGCGGGCGAGGATCGGGGATCTCACGCATGGCTACGCGGACGGGGGCGAATATTTCGTCGACCGCCTGTCGCGAGGGCTCGCCCGGATTGCGGCGGTCCAGCATCCCAAGCCCGTCATCGTCAGAATGAGCGATTTCAAGACGAACGAATATGCGGGCCTCGTCGGCGGGGCCGAATTCGAGCCGCGCGAGGAAAACCCCATGATCGGTTTTCGCGGCGCCTCGCGTTATTACTCGGAAGCCTATCGCGAGGGGTTCGCGCTTGAATGCCGGGCGATCAGGCGGCTGCGCGAAGAAATCGGCCTCAGCAACGTCATCGTGATGATCCCCTTCTGCCGTTCTACGCGCGAAGCGGACCGGGTGCTCGAGGAAATGGCGCGCAATGGCCTCGAACGCGGTGAGAACGGGCTGGAGGTCTACGTCATGTGCGAAATCCCGTCCAACGCGGTGTTGGCCGCCCCCTTCGCCGAGCGGTTCGACGGTTTCTCCATCGGGAGCAATGATCTCACCCAGCTCACCCTCGGCATCGATCGCGATTCCGAATTGCTCGCCGATCAGTTCGACGAGCAGGATGAGGCGGTGAAGTGGATGATCCGGCACGTGATCGAGGAAGCGCATCGGCATGGCACGAAGGTCGGACTGTGCGGTCAGGCTCCGAGCGATCACCCGGAGTTCGCCCGCTTTCTGGTCGAATGCGGAATCGATTCGATCTCGGTCAGTCCCGACAGCTTCATCGAGGTGAAGCGGCATATCTCGGCGGCCGAGAGCGCCAACTGAGCGTTCCCGCGACCTGTCGGCAAAGGGCATCCCGTCATGGACAGACGGGAGGTTCGGCTAGCCCCAAGGTTGTGTGGCGGTTGCGGGACAAGGCACGCACCCTGCGAACGAAGGCGGCTACTCGGGTGTGTTGGGGCTGATGAAGCCGTCGGCTTCGAAACCGGCTTTCTTCGCCCCCCAAGCAAGCCCTTGAAAGGTTCCAGTCGCATCCATTCCCTGCCGCTTCTGATCGCAAGCGGCATGATAGCTTTTTCCCGGGGGTGCTGCGTCGATGCTGTGCTGGGTGACAGTGGCCGTAAAACGAATGGAAGTTACCGCATCATAGGCTGTCTTGCGAAGGGCCAAGCTGAAGTGCCGATCGCCGCCTTTCCCCACTTGTCAGGCGGCGAGCGCATCGGGCGGCGGTTCCTCGCCCGCCCGGCCGGCTCCGGTCGAGAAGACCCCGACCTCACCCGCCAGTTCGTCCGCCGAACGGTAAAGGTCGCGGGCGATCTGTGAGCTTTCCTCGACCATCGCCGCGTTGCGATGCGACAGCTTGTCGAGATGCTGCATCGCAAGGCTGATCTCGCCCACCGTGCCCGATTGCTCGTCGAGCATCCCGACCAGCGTATCGAGCCGCCCGGCGATGGTCTCGATCCGCTCGAACATCGCCTCGATCGTCTCGCCCGCGCCGCGCACCGTGCCGACGCCGTCCTCGATATGGCGGGAATTCTCCGTGATGAGCGCGCGCACCTCGCCCGCCGACTGCGCGCTGCGCTGGGCGAGCGCGCGGACTTCCTCGGCGACGACGGCGAAACCGCGCCCGGTCTCGCCCGCGCGGGCCGCCTCGACCCCGGCGTTCAGGGCCAGCATATTGGTCTGGAAGGCGATGTCCTCGATCACACCGACGATGTCGGAAATCTTCCGCGATGAGCCCTCGATATGGTCCATCGAGGCGATCGCGCCGCGCACGACCTCGCTGCTCGCCGCGCGGGTGCCGCGGGCTTCCTCCATCACGTCGCGCATCGCGTGGGCCTGTTCGAGCGTGCCCGATGCATTGGAGCGGAACTGTTCCATCGCCGCCGCCGTCTGTTCGACCGTCGCGGCTTCGTTGGCGCTGCATTCGGCGAGCGAGGCGGACATCTCGCTGACCTTCTCGCCCTGTCCCTTGAGGTCGTTGCTCGCCGCCTGCACCCGCACCATGGCCGCGGCGATCCGGCGGCAGGCCTGGACGAAGGCACTGGCGAGCGCGTCGAATTCCTCGATCCCCGCCGGCGGCACGCGCTGGTCGAGCTCGCCCTTCTCGAAGCGTTCCATCGCGGCGACAATGTTCCTGAGCGCGCGCCGCGCCGGGGTCACGTCGGTCGCGATCTTGACCACGCGCACGATATTGCCCGCGGTGTCGCGCACCGGGCCGTAGGTCGCCTGGATCCAGATTTCGCGGCCCGACTTTGTCACGCGCGGATAGCGCGCGGTGAAGCTGCGGCCCGAGGCAAGGTCGTCCCAGAAGCGGCGGTATTCCTCGCTCGTGCGGACCTCCTCGGAGCAGAACATCCGGTGATGCTGGCCGACGATTTCGGCAAGGTCGTAGCCGACCGCCTCGCAGAACGCTGCGTTCGCGTCGATGACGATACCCTCGGGCGTGAACTGGATGACGGCCTGCGTCGTCTTGACCAGTTGCAGCAGCGCCCGGTCGAATTCCTGCCCGAGCCGTCCGCCCGCGGCTGCCTTGGCGATCCCGCCCTTTAGCAATCCCATTCCCAATACCTCCACGATCCCCGGTTCTGCAGACCTCTTTCCGCTCGTGCGTTCCGATCCCGCCCCTTGCCTTGCCGGTAAGCGGTTAGGATCGGGGCAAGGGCGCACACCGCAATTTCCCCTGTCCCTGCGGGAATGAAGCGGCGCGCGCGGGAACCCGGAGCCGCCCTTGCGGTTCCATTGAGTCATACCTGTTTCAGACCGTTCCGCCCGACATCATGCGCCTTATCCTGTTCTTCGCGGCGTGCCTGCTGCTCGCCGCCTGTTCCGCTGAAAACGATATGCGGCCCGACCGTTCGGTCGCCGTGATCGCCGAGCCCGTTGGCTTCCTGCCCGAGGAAGCCGTGGTCGAGGCGATCGGCACGGCGCGCGCGGCGCAGACGGCGGAGCTTTATCCCGAGGCGGCGGGAGAGGTCGTTGCGGTGCGTTTTGCCCCCGGCGATTACGTCCGCGCGGGCGCGCCGCTGGTCGAACTCGAAGCGCGCGCCGAGCGGCTGGCACTCAAACTCGCCGAGGTGCGGGTCGAGGAGGCCGAGCAATTGCTCGCCCGCTACCGCCGGATCGAGGACACCGGCGCGCTGTCGGAAAGCCAGATCGAGGCGGGCGAGACCGCGCTCGCCGCCGCCCGGATCGAGCGCGACCAGGCCGCCGACGCGCTTGCCGAGCGGACCGTGCGCGCGCCGTTCTCGGGCCATATCGGCTTCACCGAGGTTGATGTCGGCGACCGCATCACGCCCACCACGCTGATCGCCCAGCTCGACCGGCGCGACCGGCTGTTCGTTGAATTCAACGCGCCCGAGGCGGTGTTCCAGCGGCTCGGCGAGGGAACCAGCGTCGAACTCGTCCCCTTTTCCGAACCCGAACGCACCATCACGGCCCCGATCCGTGCGCGCGACACGGCGATCCAGCAGGACCAGCGCAGCTACCGCCTGCGCGCCGTGATCGCCAATGAAGGCGACCGCTACCGCCCCGGCATGAGCTTCACCGTGCGCTACACCGACCGCGGGCGGATGCGCGCCGCCGTGCCCGAAGCGGCGGTGGTGTGGGGCGGGGAGGGCTCCTCGGTCTTCGCGGTGCGGGACGGCAAGGCCGTGCGCGTCCCCGTCACCATCGCCGCGCGCCGCGACGGGCTGGCGCTGGTCGATGCCGAGCTCGAAGAGGGCGCGCTGGTGATCGCAGAGGGCGTGCAGAAGGTGCGCGAGGGGCAGGCGGTCGAACTGGTCGAGCCGCGCGAGCGCGAGGCGGCGGAAGTCGAGGCGGCGGCCGGATGACGGAAAAGACCGACCTGCCCATGCTCGCGGTCAAGCGGCCGCTGTTCATCATGGTTCTGAACCTGCTGATCGTGATCGCGGGGGCCGCCGCGCTGCTCGGCACCGAGGTGCGCGAACTGCCCAATGTCGACCGGCCGATCGTGACCGTGTCGGCGACCCTGCCGGGCGCTGCGCCCGAGACGATGGATTCCGAAGTCACCTCCGTCCTTGAAAACGCCGCCGCGCGCGTCAACGGCGTGCGCCAGATCCGGAGCTCGAGCGAGGAGAACAACACCCGCATCCGCGTCGAATTCACCCCCGGCACGGACCTCGACGCGGCTGCCAGCGACATCCGCGAAGCGGTCAGCCGGGTCACGCGCGAACTGCCCGACCGGCTCGAACAGGTGCGCGTCGTCAAGGCCGACGAGGACGCGCAGTCGATCATGACGCTGGCCGTGTCGAGCAACGCCTATGACGCGATGGACCTTACCCGGATCGTCGAGAACGACATCATCCCCGAACTGCTCGCGGCAGACGGCGTCGCCAGCATCGACACTTTCGGCACGCGCGAGCGGCAGCTTCGCGTCGCGGTCGATCCCGCCCGGCTCGCGCGCTATTCGCTGACCATGAGCGATGTGGCGGGCGCGCTCGAACAGGCGCCGTTCGATACGCCGGTGGGCTCCTTCCGCTCCGACCGCCAGCAATTGCTCGTGCGGGCCGAGGCCAAGGCGGCGGATCCGGAACGGATCGATGCGGTCGTGATCCGCGATGAAGTCACCATCGGCGACGTGGCGGAGACCTATTTCGCGCCCGCCGACGCGGAAAGCTATGTGCGTCTCGACGGTGAGCCGGTCATCGGCCTCGGCGTGATCCGGCAGGCCAATTCGAACACCATCGCGATTTCGGACGCGATCCGCGCGGCGACCGAGCGGCTCGACGAGCGGTTCGAGGACATCGACATCCGCGTCATCGCCGATGATGCCGTGTTCATCTCGACCTCGGTGCGCGAGGTGATCGTGACGCTCGCCTTCACCGTCGCGGTCGTGGTGCTGACGATCTGGCTGTTCTTCGGCCATGCCAGGCCGACGCTCATTCCCAGCACGGCCATTCCCATCGCGCTGGTCGGGGTGGTGTCCGGCATCTGGCTGTTCGGCTTCTCGATCAACCTTTTGACCCTGCTCGCCATCGTGCTCGCCACGGGTCTTATCGTCGACGATGCCATCGTCGTCCTCGAGAACGCGCAGCGGCTCCAGAAGGAGGAGGGGCTGGGGCGCAAGGCGTCGGCGGTGCTGGGCACGCGGCAGGTCTATTTCGCGGTGATCGCGACGACGGCGGTGCTGGTCTCGGTCTTCGTGCCGATCAGCTTCCTGCCGTCCGAGACCGGCCGCCTGTTCCGCGAATTCGGCTTCGTCCTTGCGATCGCGGTGATCCTGTCGACCTTCGTCGCGGTCAGCCTCGTCCCCGCGCTGGCGGCGAAGATCGACCTTGCGGGCGAGGGCGCGGACCCGAACCCGCGGTTGCAAGCCATCGCGAGCCGCTTTGCCGAGCGTTACCGCCACGGTGTCGAGCGCGCCATCGCGCGACCCTGGGTGACGGTCGGCCTCTCGCTCCTCGCGGTGGTCGGGGCGGGGCTGCTCTACACCCAGCTCGACGAGGAACTGGTCCCGGACGAGGACCGCGCGACTTTCTATGTCTGGGCGAGCGGGCCGGACGGTGTGGGCCTCGCCTTCATGGACCGCGAGATGGACGAGATCGAGGCGGTGCTCGAACCCTATGTCGAAAGCGGCGAGATCGAGAGCACGCTTTCCATCGTCGGGCGCTACGATCCCAACCGGGTGCAGGTCACCGCGAACCTCGCCGACTGGGACGAGCGGGCGCGCAGCCAGTCGGAAATCGTCGAGGAAGTGAGCGAACCGCTCGGCCGCCTGCCCGGTTCGCGCGCCTCGGCACGCGGACGCAGCACGCTGTCGGGCGGCTGGGGCAGGGGCGGCGGGCTGCAGGTCGCGCTGACGGGCGACAATTACGAGGGCATATACGCCTCGGCCCGCGCGCTGTCGGACGCCATCGCCACGCAGTCGGACATTCTTTCGGACCCTGAGATTTCCTACCAGCCGACCCAGCCGCAGCTTTCGATCGAAATCGACCGCCGCCGCGCGGCCGATCTCGGCGTCGACCTGTCGGACGTGGCGACGACCTTGCAGGCTATGGTCGACGGGCTCGAAGTGGTCGATCTCAACGTCGACGACCAGGCGATCCCGGTCTTCCTCACCGCCGAGACTGTGGCGATCACCCGGCCCGCCGATCTCGGCAATCTCTACGTGCGCGCGGGAAGCGGGGCGCTGGTGCCCGTCTCCTCGCTCACCCGCTTCGCCGAGGAAGGCGTCGCGGCCGAACTCGACCGCACCGAACAGCGCCGCGCGATCGAGGTCGAAGCCGCGATCGCGCCCGGCACCCCGCTCGCCGATGCGGTGGCGGAAATCGAGCGGCTGGCGGAGGAGGCGCTGGCCGAGGACATCGACATGATCCTGCAGGGCGAGGCGGAGCAATTGGAGGAAAGCTCGAACGAATTGCTGCTGACCTATGCCTTCGCGCTGCTGATCGTCTTCCTCGTCCTCGTCGCGCAGTTTGAAAGCCTCGCGAGCCCCTTCGTTATCCTCGCCTCGATCCCCTTCGCGCTGGCGGCGGCGATCTATGCGCTGTTCCTGTCGGGAACCTCGCTCAACATCTATTCGCAGATCGGGCTGGTCATGCTGATCGGGCTGATGGCGAAGAACGGCATCCTGATGGTCGAATTCGCCGACCAGAAGCGCGAGGGCGGGGCCGCGGTGCGCGAGGCCATTGCCGAGGCCGCCGCGATCCGCCTGCGCCCCATCGCGATGACGCTGATCTCCACCGTGCTGGGCGCGGTCCCGCTGGTGCTGGCGAGCGGGGCGGGGGCGGAAGCGCGGCAGGCGATCGGCTGGGTGATCTTCGGTGGGCTTGGCATCGCGGCGGTGTTCACCTTGTTCCTCGTGCCGGCGCTCTACACGCTGATCGCTCCGCTGACGAAGCCGCGGAGCGTCGACCTCGCCCGGTTCCGGCGCGAAATGGGCGAGGGCGAAGGGGGCCGAGAGAGCGCCGCCCCTTCCGGGGCGGCGGCATGAGGCGCGCGCTCGCCTGTGCCGGGCTCGCCCTGCTCGCGGGCTGCGTCTCACCCGACATCCCCGAGGTCGAGCCTGCGTCGGGCATCGCACTGCCGGACGACTATTTCGCCGATTCGCGCCCGCCCGCAGGGCTCGATGCGGCGTGGTGGCAAGGCTTCGGCGAGGCGGAACTCGATGCGGCTGTCGAGGAGGCGCTTTCCCGCAACCGCACGCTCGAGGCGGCGCGCGCGCGCCTTGCGGCGGCGCGCGCGGTGCTGCGCGCGGAAGAGGCGGATTTCCTGCCGACGGTGGACGGCGACGTGGCGTTCGGCGGGTCGGTGGACGATGGCGGCGGGGTGCTGGACGAGGCGAGCGCGGGGCTTGGCGGGGTGTGGACGATCGATCTCAACGGGCGGCTGTCGGCGGAACGGGCCGAGGCGCTCGCGGGCGTGCAGGCTTCCGAATATTTCCTCGCCGACCGCCGCCGCCTCGTCGCCTCGGCGGTGGCCAACCGCTTCGTCGAACTGCGCCGCACCGGCGCGCGGCTGCGGCTGCTCGACCAGTCCGCCGATCTCCAGCGCCAGACCCTGCGCATCGTGCAATTGCGCGAGGAGGCGGGCCTGTCCTCCAATTTCGACGTGCGCCGCGCCGCCGCCGACCTGTCGCGCACGCTCGCGCAGAGAGGCCCGCTGCTGCTCGCCCGCGCGCGCGCCGCCAATGCGCTTTCGGTCCTGACCGGCGAGCCGCCCGCCCCCGTGCCCGAAGCGGACGGAAGCGAGGACATCCCCGACTATGCGCGCGGCCCCGCGATCGGGCTGCCCGCCGACCTGCTGCGCGCGCGGCCCGACCTGCTGCTCGCCGAAGCCGACATCGCCGCTGCCGCCGCGCGCGTCGGAATCGAGCGGGCCGATCTGCTGCCCGCGCTGTCTCTGCCGGGCTTCGTCACGCTGGGCGACGGGAGCGTCGATGGGCTGTTTTCGCAGGCCATCGCCGGGCTTTCCGCAGTGCTCGGCGTGCCGATCCTCGACGGCGGCCGCCGCCGCGCCGAAATCGCCGCCGCCGAGGCCGGGCTGGACGCGGCGCTCGCCGATTACCGGCAGGTATTGCTCGAAAGCCTCGCCGACGTCGAAAGCGCGCTGGTCGCGATCCGCAGCGCCGAGGACCGCCGCGACGAACTCGCCACCGCGGTCGCGGAAAGCGAGGCCGCCTTCGAGCAGTCCAATGCGCTCTACCGCGAAGGGCTCGCCTCGCTGTTCGACGTGCTCGACGTGCAGCGCCAGCTGATCGGCAGCCGCGAGGCGCTGATCGATGCCGAGGCGAGCCTCGCGCAGGCCTATATCGACCTCTTCACCGCGACCGGCGCGCCCGCCGATGCTCCGGCCGACGCGCCGCCCGCCTGAGCCTCAGCGCACCCGCGAGGGCGCCACCAGCACCGCGTTGGCGATCATGAGGTCGAGCCCGTCGAGATAGGCGCGGGTCGCTGGATCATGCGCGAAGCCGATGGTCAGCCCCTCGCCCGTTTCCTGCGCCATGAGGAAGGGCTTGAACGCGAGCTGGCGGCGGTTCTCCTCCCAGACGTGACCCGACGCGACCAGCGCATCGGCCGGGGCGAAGCGCATCACGTTGGTCCCTGCTGCGCGGTCGAGCGGGTTGTAGATGAGCGACCCGCTGGCGAGCACCACGGCGCCCTCGTCATAGCCTGCGGACAGGAAATGTTCCGTGTCGGCAACCGTTTCGAGCAGCGCGCCGGGCAGGGTGTCGGGCAGGGCTTCCTCGTCCCTGATCGCCTCGCGGTATTCCGCCTCGCTGACGATTTCCGAACCCTTGGCGAGCGGCCTTTCGGCCCCGCCTTCCTCCGCGCCGTCCTCATCCGCGAACGGGTCGCGGCCCAGCGCCACTTCGCGCTTGACCGAGAGGAGCGGGGTGTCGCCCTCGCTGAACGCGCCGAGGCTGTCGCCCACCGCGACCAGCACCCCGCCGCGCTCGACGAAGGCGCGGATGGTCTTCATTCCCCCTTCGCCGAGCCGCGCCGCGGGATCGCCGTCAGGGACGATCAGCGCGTCGTATTCGGCAAGGTCGGCGCCGGCGAAACGGTCGGTGCGGATCGGGACCACCGGCAGGCCGAGCCGGCGTTCGAGGACATAGCGCATCGCGCCCGCGCTCAATTGCGACACGCCCTCGTCCCACGCCATCGCGACTTTCGGCAGGGTCAGCCGGACGAAGGCTTCGGAGCCGAGATTGGGCCCGTCCTCGACCCAGCCCGATTCCAGCGCGACGGTATGAGCGCCGACTTCGCGGGCGAGTTCGGCAAGGCGCGCCATGCGCTGCGGATCGTTCGCGCCCGCCGGGAAGACGACCGTGCCGCGCGGGAAGCTGCGTCCCTCGGCGGCGAAAGCCTCGTCCGTGACGCGCGCCTCGATCCCATCGCGCAGGGCGAGCGTGACGAGCCGCGCCTGTCCGCTGTCGGTCCACGGCACGGCCACGGCGAAGCTGCCCGCGCCTTGTGCGACCGGCGCGATCGGCGCGTCGGCGGCGAGCGGGTCGCCCGAAGCCGCGCCGCAGACGGCAACCTCGACGCCCGACATCAGCCCGACCGACCACGCGGTGACGTCATAGAGTTCGTGCGGCAGGTCCTGCGCGCGGCGGCGCTCCTGCTCGCTTAGAAACGCGCGCGGCAGGGGCGTGTCGCGGTCGAGCAGGCTCTTCGCCAGCCGCGCGGCGGGCTGGGCCTGCGGGACGGCGAGATAGCCTTGCGGGTAGGTCCGCCCGCAGGCGCTCGCCGGGCCGCCCTGGCGCAGCACCGCGATGCCCTGCGCGGCGAGGCGGCGGCCGAGCGCCTCGGCGTTCCAGCGGCGCTCGCCAAGGTCGATCACCCACGCCCCTTTGCCCGCCGCGCCGCGTGCATTGGCGGCGCGGTATTCGGTGAAATCGGAAAGGAAGCGCGCGGCGTTGTCGGCCACCGCCTCGGCGGTCGAAAGGCTTGCGACGAAGTGGTTGCGCACCCCGTCGGCATAGGTTAGCACGGTCCCGTCGCGGCGCTCCCAGACGAGCCCGCGCGCCGAGCCCTGTTCGTAAGTGCTCCCGATCGCGCCCTGGTGGGTGTTCCAAGTGTCGCCGTAGCCGGGATAGAACAGGTCATAGACCTCGCGCGTGAAATAGGGCTCGCCCATGGCATCGAAATAGCGCGCGTTGTTGCGCCCGATGATGTCGTAGGCGCGCTGCTGGGCGGCGGTGATGTTGGGATTGACCGGCTCGGCGGCGGGGCTGAAGAAATAGGTCTCGTCCCCGCCCATTTCGTGCAGGTCGACGACGACGACCGGGTTCCATTCTCGGATCGCGGCGACCTTGCCGCGGGTTTCGGGCTGAGACAAAGTGAACCAGTCGCGGTTGAGGTCGAACATATAGTGGTTGACCCGCCCGCTCGGCCACGGCTCGTCGTGCTCGGCGGCCTGGCGGTCGGCTGCGGGCGCGATGCCTTTCGCGGCGCGGAAGCGGTTGACGAAGCGCGCGCGCCCGTCCGGGTTCTGCAGCGGGTCGATGACGAGGATGGTTTCGGCGAGGATCTTCGCCGCGCGCGGATCGTCGGTTGCCGCGAGCAGGTGGTAGGCGGTCATCAGCGCGGCGTCGGTCGAGGAGATCTCGTTGCCGTGGACGCTGTAGGCGAGCCAGGTGACGGGGATCGCCGCGCCATTGCCGGGCCGGCCGGCGGCGATGGTCTGGAGATCGGCCCGGATCGCATCGAGCCGCGCCATGTTGTCGGGCGCGGTGAGGATCGCATAGACCAGCGGACGGCCTTCCCAGCTTCGCGCATATTCGACCAGCCGGATCCGGTCGGGCGCGGCTTCGGCGAGCGTCTTGAGGTAGCGCATCGCCTCGTCCGGCGAGGTGATCCGCTCGCCCGGCGCATGGCCGACCGTGTCGGCCAGAGTCGGGATCGCCGGGTCGAAATCGCCTTCGAGAAAGGATTGCGCGTGCACCGGCGCGGGAAAAAGCGATCCCGCCAGGATCAGGGCGGCGGCGATCAGGGCGTGGACGCCCGGCATTGTGTTCATGTCTGTCCCCGGTTGGTTCTGCGACCCTGGCTGCGAAGCGTTCGGTTGCGCGATCTCCGCAGGCCGGCCCCCGTGTGATGCCAAGATGAAGCGCGCCTGCCAATCCCGCTTTTCTTGAAGGCTTGGCGGGAGGGCCCAAGATGTGCTTGATTGCAGGGAACGGGGACAAAGGGATGGGAGGTTGCCACAGATGAACAAGGACACTGCGCCGCTTTGCATCGTCACCGGGGCGTCGTCGGGGATCGGGCTCTACGCCACGAAATCGCTCGTCATGCGCGGGTGGCACGTCGTCATGGCCTGCCGCGACACGGCCAAGGCCCAAGCCGCCGCGCGCGAGCTGGGCATTCCCGAAGAGGGCCGCACGATCATGCCGATCGACCTCGGCTCGCTCGCCAGCGTGCGCGCCTTCGTCGAGGCGTTCCGCGCCGCGGGCCGCCCGCTCGATGGGCTGGTGTGCAATGCTGCGACCTATATGCCGCGCCTCGTGGAGCCGCTGCGCTCGCCCGAGGGCTATGAGCTGAGCGTCGCGACCAATTATTTCGGCCATTTCCTGCTGGCGAACCTGCTGCTGGGCGACCTTGGCCGGGCGCGCGATGCGCGGCTCGTCACGCTCGGCACGGTGACGGCCAATTCGGAGGAATTCGGCGGCAAGATCCCGATTCCCGCCCCCGCCGATCTCGGCGATCTCGAGGGGCTGAAGGCGGGTTTCACCGAGCCGGTGGCGATGATCGACGGCAAGGCCTTCAAGCCGGGCAAGGCTTACAAGGATTCCAAGCTCGCCTGCATGATGATGAGCCGCGAGCTTCACGTGCGCTTCCACGACCGCACCGGCATCGTCTTCACCACGCTCTATCCCGGCTGCGTCGCCGACACCCCGCTGTTTCGCCACGCACCGCGCGCCTTCCAGCGCATCTTCCCGTGGTTCCAGAAGAATGTGACCGGCGGCTATGTCTCGCAGGAACTCGCGGGCGAGCGGGTCGCGGACGTGGTGGCAGATCCCGCCTTCGCGCGCTCGGGCGTCCACTGGAGCTGGGGCAACCGCCAGCGCGAAGGGCGCGAGGCTTTCGCACAAGGGCTTTCTCCCAAGGCGACCGATGCGGCGCGCGCGCGCGAGTTGTGGGATCTCACCGCTGGCCTCGTCGGGCTGGAGGAGCGCGTGGCCGAGCCTGCGTGAAATCGGGCGGGTGTGGCATTTATGCCTGCATTCGCCAAACCGCTGAAAACGCGGCCCTCTCGCCCCCCGTGTGACGAGAGCATGGCAGTGGTCGCATAAGCGCCGTCGAAGCGTCACCGAGCGGTCGCTCGCGCGTCAAGATCACCGCCTAACGGCCCCCTCGTGACCGTTTCCACGAGGGGGAATTTCATGACGCGCTTTCGCCTGCTTGCCGCCACCGCCGCCACCGCGCTCGCCTGCGGGATTGCCGCACCCGCCATCGCCGGCGAGGTCAGCGGGACCGTTGTCGATGCGAGCGAAACCATCGCGCTGCGTGCCGTGCAGGTCGAGATAGAGGAGCTCGGCCGGCAGGTGAACACCGAGCGCGGCGGGACCTTCACTTTCGGCGAGGTTCCCGCAGGCACCTACACCATCACCGCGCGCTATGTCGGGGCGGACCCGGTGTCGAAGCGCGTCACCGTGCCCGAAACCGGCGCGATCACGGTCGATTTCGCGCTCGGCCAGTCGGGCAGCCAGATCCTCGTCGTCGGCCAGGGCGCGAGCCAGGCCAGCGCCCTTTCGAGAAAGCGCGCCGCTGACGGCATTTCCGACGTCCTCACGCGCGATGCGATCGGCCAGTTCCCCGACCAGAACGTCGCCGAAAGCCTGCGCCGCCTGCCCGGCATCAACGTCCTCAACGACCAGGGCGAAGGCCGCTTCGTCGCGGTGCGCGGGCTCGACCCCAATCTCAACGCCACCTCGGTCAACGGCGTGCGCATCCCATCGCCCGAAGGCGATATTCGCGGGGTCGCATTGGATGTCGTCTCAAGCGAGATCATCGAATCGATCGAGGTGAAGAAATCGCTCACCCCCGACATGGACGCGGACACGATCGGCGCCTCGATCGAGATCAACACGACCAGCGCCTTCGACCGCAAGGAAGACCTCTATGTCGTCAAGCTGGGCGGCAGCTACAACGAATTGCGCGACACGCTGACCCCCGATCTCGGCGCGGATTTCTCCACCAAGCTGTCCGACAATTTCGGCGTTTCGGGCGGGATCAGCTTCTACAACCGCGAATTCCAGACCGATAACGTCGAGGCCGACGACTGGACCGAGGACGGCGGGCTGATCTACGCCGAGGAAGTCCAGTACCGCGACTACCTCGTCGAGCGCGAACGCATCAGCGCGACCCTGGGCTTCGACGCGCGCGTGGGCTCATCCACCGAGCTTTACCTGCGCGGCGTGTTCAGCCAGTTCGACGACCAGGAATTCCGCCGCCGCCTGACCTTCGACCTTGGCGATGCGAACGTCTCGGGCAATGGCCTCAGCCCCGTGTTCGACGACATCCGCGATCCGACCGACCCGGACGACGAGGCGGCAATCGCGATCGAGCGCGACATCAAGGACCGCTTCGAACGCCAGCGCATCCGCACCGTCACCTTTGGCGGGGAAAGCCGCTGGGACGGCCTGTTCGCGGAATATTCGGTAAGCTGGGCGAAGTCCTCCGAATTCGAGAACGGCTCGGTCGATCCCACGATCTTCGTCGGCGAATTCGAGGATTCGGGCCTCGGCATCGGCTTCGACTATTCGAACCCGCGCGTGCCCGCCTATAATGTCACCGGCAACACCGCCGACTTCCTCGACCCCTCCTTCTACGAACTCGACGAGATCGAACTGACCGCGCTGTCGGATGCCGAGGACGAGGAATTCGCCGCGCGCTTCGACCTCGGCCACGAATGGTACACCGAGGCGGGCACGATCACGCTGCAGGGCGGCCTCAAGGCGCGCTGGCGCGAAAAGCGCTTCAACGGCGAGATCGAGTTCTACGAACGCGACGACTACACGCTCGCCGATGTGCTGGGCGAAGGGCCGTCGAACACGCTAGCGGACCTCAACCCGCTGCCGGGCCTGACGCAGGCGACCGATTTCTTCCGGTCCAATTTCAACACCTTCGAGCTTAACGCCGTCGACACCGCGCTCGACAGCGCGAACGAGGACTATGTGGCCGAGGAAGACATTTTCGCAGGCTACCTCCTCGGCCGGTTCGAGAACGACCAGTGGCTCGTCATCGGCGGCGTGCGCTACGAGCGGACCGACAACCGCCTGTCGGGCTTCGAGACCGCGCTGTTCGAGGCAGGCCAGGACCTGCCCGGCGGCGGGGTCGCGGCCGACGACACGGTGATCGTCACGCCGGTCGAATTCGAGCGCGATTACGACCACTGGCTGCCCAGCCTCAACATCCGCTACACGCCGATGCCCGAATTCGTGATGCGCTTCGCCGGCTATCGCAGCCTCGTGCGTCCGAACCTCGAACAGCTCGCCCCGCGCTTCGAACTCGACGAGAACCGCGAGGCGGTGATCGGCAACCCGACGCTCCAGCCGTTCGAAGCCTGGAACCTCGATGCCAGCTTCGAATATTACATGAGCAGCAACGGCGCGATCACCGCGGCGGTGTTCTACAAGGACATCGACAATTACGTGACGACGCTGGTGCTCGACCAGCCGGGCAGCATTTTCGGGGTCGATTACGAACAGGGCGAGACTTTCGTGAACGGCCCGGCGGCGGAGATCTTCGGGATCGAGCTGGGCTTCTACCAGCGGCTCGATTTCCTCCCCGGTTTCCTCGACGGGCTGCTGGTGCAGGCGAATTACACCTACACCGACGCGAGCGGGCTGATCGCGGACGGGGACGTGGGCGACATCACCGCGGCGCCCACCTTCCGCGAGATCGCGCTTCCCGCCACCAGCGAGAACACGTTCAACGTCGCGCTCGGTTACGACAAGGGGCCGCTGAGCCTGCGCCTTGCCGGAACCTATCGCGACGGCTTCCTCGACGAGGTCAACGGCGACGGCCCGGAATTCGACCGCTTCACCGACAGCCTGTTCCAGCTCGATTTCACCGCGCGCTATCGCGTCACGAACAACGTCCAGGTCTATTTCGACTGGATCAACATCAACGACGCGGAATTCTACGCCTTCAACCGGCTCGGCGGGCGGCAGAACCTGTTGCAGTTCGAACGCTACAACTGGACGATGAAGGGCGGCGTTAGGCTGACCTTCTGATAGGGGGCGCACGATGCTGAAACCCTTTCACGCCTTTTCGCTCGTCACGCTGGGGATCGCGGCGGCCTGTGCCTCCATTCCCGTGACGGGCGACCCGGCGGTGACGGTGACGGCGGTGGCCGAGACCGTGCCGGTGGGGACCACCAACGAGGACGCCGCCGACGATCCCGCGATCTGGCGCAACCCGGCCGATCCGGCGAAAAGCCTGATCGTCGGGACCGACAAGAAAGGCGGGCTTTACGTCTACGACCTTGCCGGGCGCGAGGTTTCCTTCCTGCCCGCGCCGGGGCTCAACAATGTCGCCATCGCCGAATTGCCCGACGGGCGGGTGCTGACGCTGGCGAGCGACCGGAGCGATCTCGCCACGGCGCATATCCACGTCGCGCGGCTCGACACCGCGACAGGCTCGCTCACCCCGATGGCGCGCATCGCGGTCGGGCCGGGCGAGGGCTATGGCATCTGCATCGGCGCAGTCGATGCGGACGGCTCCTTCGCCGTGTTCAGCGCGCCCAAGGAAGGGACGATCTACCGCACCGCGCTCGCGCTGGAAGGGGAGAGGGTCACAGGCCGGACCGACACGCTCGCCACCGTCCCCTCCCAGCCGGAAGGCTGCGTCGCGGATCCGCGCACGAACACGCTCTATGTCGGTGAAGAGGCTGCTGGCATCTGGGCAATCGACATGGAAACGGGCGCGAAGGAGCTGGTCGCGCGCGTCGACAACCGCCTGCTGGTCGCCGATGTCGAGGGGCTGGCGCTCGCCCCCGAAGGCAGCGACGGCGGCTGGCTCGTCGCCTCCAGCCAGGGCGACAACGCCTATGCCGTCTTCCGCCTGCCCGGAATGGAGCCGCTCGGCCGCTTCCGCATCGGCGCGGGCGCTTTCGGCGGCACGGAGGAGACCGACGGGATCGAACTCGATGCGCGCTCCTTCGGCCCGGCCTTTCCGGGCGGGGCGTTCGTGGCGCAGGACGGGGTGAACGAAGACGCTGCGCAGAACTTCAAGCTGGTACGCTGGGACGCGGTTCTGGCCGCGCTCGAAGGGGCTGCGGGCGCGCGCTGAGCGGGCCTGCCGGGCGGCATTACTAACATAGGTTTCAGCGGTTTACCGCAAGAATGCTGCGCTGCAGCATGACTGAATTCTTGCGCTCGACTTGCCGCCATTTCCGCGCGAACGGCGAGCATGGCAAAATTGCAACATAGTTACGCCAAATATTTCAGCGGCATTACAATCTGGCGTAAGCGCCTTGACACCCTTCGCGGCTGCATCAATCCTGCTGCAATGCAACAGAAAAAGGGGCAGTCATGAACGTCGCGAAGCTCTCCACCCACGCTCTCCTGCTCGCCGCGGCGAGCGCCCTTCCGATGGCCGCCCAGGCGCAGGAAGCCCCCGACACCGCCGAACCCCCGGCCGAGGAAGAGAAGGCGATCATCGTCACCGGCTCGCGCATCGCGGTCGATCCCAATCTCGGCTCCGCCGCCCCGATTACCGCGGTCGACGGCGAAGTGCTGACCCAGTCGGGCACGGCCGACGTGGTCGACGTGCTGCGCGACGTGCCCGCGCTCTCGACCTCGACCACCACCGAAGCCTCGATCGACGGGGTCTTCGGCGAAGCGGTCGGCCAGTCGATCCTCAACCTGCGCGGCCTCGGATCGAACCGCACTCTGGTGCTGGTCAACGGCCGTCGTCACGTCTCGGGCGTCGCGGGCGAGCAGGCGGTGGACATCAACTCGATCCCCTCCGCCCTCATCGAGCGGGTCGAAGTGCTGACCGGCGGCGCGTCCTCGGTCTACGGCGCGGACGCGGTCACGGGCGTCGTCAACTTCATCCTGCGCGAGGATTTCGAGGGGCTCGAGGCGAACGTGCAATCCGGCCTCTCCTCGCGCGGGGACGCCTTCCGCATCAACGGCGACCTCACCTGGGGCATGAATTTCGCCGACGGGCGCGGCAATTTCGTGATCTCGGGCGAATATGCCTATGGCGAGGAGCTGCAGTTCGGCGACCGCTCCTTCACCCGCAACAACGGCATTTTCGACGACCAGGACAACCCCGCGCTGCGTTTCCAGGCGGGCGACATCGGCGCGGACACGCCCAATTTCGCGCAGTTCTATGCCGTGGGCGCGGGCGGTTTCCCGACCGGCTTTCCGATCCTCAGCGCCGATGCCTTCAGCCAGCGTTTTCTCGACCAGTTCGGGGTCGCGCCCAACCTGACGGCGGCGGAACTGGCGCTGATCGACCGCGCGGCCAATGCCCCGCGGCGCTTCATCGCGGCCGATCCGCGCTTTTCGCTGTCCTCGGCGGGCGGGGTGGTCGCGCCCGGCGACATCGGCCTGTCCGACGGCCCCGACATCAACGGCAACGGCGTGCCCGACTGCCTCGAAAGCTCGGTCGGCTTCAACTCGACTTTCAATCCCGGCGCTTTCGGCCTTGCGGGCGGCTGCGCGGTGATCAATCCCGACGGTTCGGTCGGGGTCTACCAGGACGGCACGATCACCGGCCTGTTCAACCAGTTCGGCGGCCCCGGCATCCAGAACAATTTCGACGTCAACTCGCTCATCCCGGAAACCGAGCGGTGGTCGGTCAACACCAACCTGACCTACGAAATCTCGTCCGAGGCGACGCTCTTCTTCGAGGGCAAGTATGTCTCGAACTCGGCCGAATTCCAGGCCCAGCCCAACACCTTCTACGACCTGCTGACGATCCGGGCGGACAACCCCTTCATCACGCCCGACCTGCAGCCCTTCGTCGCGCCGCTGTTCTTCGGCGGGGGCGAGGGGCTCTACATCACCCGCGACCCGGCGGACCTGGGGCCGAACCGCAACCGCAACGAGTTCGAGACCTGGCGCTTCGTCGGCGGGATGCGCGGCGACATCACCGACCATTTCTCCTACGAGATCGCGGCCAATTACGGCAAGTTCAACCAGACCACGAACGACGCCAACCGCGTCATCATGGACCGTTTCTTCGCCGCGATCGACGTGACGAGCGATGCGGCGGGCAACCCGATCTGCCGGTCCGACATCGACCCGACCCCGCCCGCGACCACGCCGTTCGGCATTCCGGCGGGCGATCCGGGCTTCTTCACCTTCAACCCCGGCGACGGGTCGTGCCGCCCGGCCAACATCCTCGGCGGGATCGGCGCGATCAGCCAGGACGCGATCGACTTCATCACCACCACGGTGGTCAATGAATTCGAGCTCGAACAGCTCGTCTTCAGCGCGATCTTCAGCGGCGACACCGGCGCTTTCTTCGAATTGCCGGGCGGCCCGGTCGGCTTTGCCGGCGGCTTCGAATTCCGCGAGGAGAAGAGCACCTCCGAATTCGACCCGCTGGTGCGCGGCGTCGTGCCGGTCAACACGCCCGATGCCAATGCCGGCGACCTCGTCTCCGACCTGCCGAACTCGCAGAACTCGCTGGTGTTCGATCCCGCCACGACGATCGCCAATGCGGGCGGCGAATTCACCGTCTACGACCTGTTCGCCGAAGTCCGCCTGCCGTTCCTTGCGGGCGTGCCCTTCGCCGAAATCCTCGAAGTGTCGGGCGCGGCGCGCTATTCCGACTATTCGACCGTCGGCAGCACCTTCACCTGGAACGTGAGCGGCCTCTACGCGCCGAGCGAGGACATCCTGTTCCGCGGCACCTATGCCAAGGCGGTGCGCGCGCCGAACATCAACGAGCTGTTCAACCCGGCGCAGGGCGCTTTCTTCCGCCCGTTCGACCCGTGCGACGTGAACAACCTCGCCACCGCGCAGGACCCGGCGCTGCGGCAGGCGAACTGCACCGCCTTCTTCGACCAGATCGGTTTCGACCCGACGCTGGGGACGGGGACCTATTCCTACGTCGATCCGCTGACCGCGCGCTTCTCGGGCTCGGTCTCGGGCAACCCCGACCTGCAGGAAGAAACCGCGACGACCTGGACCGTGGGCGTGCAGCTCACCCCGTCCTTCGTCCCCGGCCTCGCGGTCAGCGTCGATTATTACAATATCGAGATCGAGGACGCGATCAACGCCGTGGCGGCGCAGGACATCGTCGACAACTGCGTCGACAGCGCGACGATCGACAACGGCTTCTGCCCGCTGATCGACCGCAACCCGCTGACCGGCGGCTTCACCTTCCTGCGCCAGACTTCGGTCAACTTCGCGCGGCAGGAAACCGCCGGGATCGAGGCGGCGCTGCGCTACGGCTTCGACATCGGCGAGCACGGCTTCACGCTCGATGCGAGCGGGACCTGGGTCGACAAGCTCAACAACTTCTTCGATCCGGGCGATCCGACCCTGGTCGACCCCGAACTGGGCGAGCTGCAGCGCCCCGAATGGGCCGGCCGCGCCGCGCTCACCTGGGACTGGAAGGGCTTCTCGCTGACCTGGTCGACGACCTATTTCGACAGCATGGGCCTGCGCGCGGTCGAGATCGAGGAAGTCGGGACCACCGGCAGCGACACCTTCTCGCCCGCCAACGGCCTCGCCGACGACACCTTCATCCACGACATCGCCTTCACCTTCGACGTGAACGACACCTTCGACGTCTATGGCGGGGTGAACAACGTGTTCGACGAAAGGCCGTTCGTCACCGAACAGGCTTTCCCGACCAGCCCGGTCGGCACGCTGTTCTTCCTCGGGGTGCGCGCGCGTATGTGATCGCGCGCCCGCCGCGCGGGACAGCAGAAAGGGGCGGGGCGCTGCGGCGGTCCCGCCCCTTTGACATTGGGGCCCGCTTGCCTGCATGAAATCGCCTCAGGGATGACAGCGAAACGGACGGGGCGCTCGCGGTGAAACAGGGGGATGCACGCAAGGTGCTGCTGGCCGGGGCGAGCGGCACGATCGGCCGCGCGGCGGCGCGCGCGCTCATCGGGGCCGGGCACGAGGTTACCTGCGTGCTGCGCGACAGCGCCTCGGGCCGCGAGGCCGCCGAGGCGCTTCGCGACAATGGCTGCGCGGTCCGTTTCGCCGCGCTTTCCGACGCCGCCGCGCTCGATGCCGTTTTCGCCGAGGCGGCCCCGCAGGCGGTCATGTCGTGCATCGCCTCGCGCTCGGGCTCGCCAAGGGACGCGCGGGCGGTCGATCACGACGCCAACCTCGCCCTCCTCGAAGCCGCCGAGCGATCGGGCAGCGCCGAGCATTTCATCCTGCTGTCCGCGATCTGCGTCCAGCGCCCGCGCCTTGCCTTCCAGCACGAAAAGCTGCGCTTCGAGGCGCGGCTTGTCGAAAGCCCGCTGGCGCACACCATCGTGCGCCCGACCGCCTTCTTCAAGTCGCTGTCGGGGCAGGTGAAGCGGGTGCGCGCGGGCAAGCCCTTCCTCATCTTCGGCGACGGCGAACTGACCCGCTGCAAGCCGATTTCCGACGACGATCTCGGCCGCTTTCTCGCGCTCTGCGTCACCGATCCCGACAAGCGCGGGCAGATCCTCCCCATAGGCGGCCCCGGCCCGGCGATCAGCCTGAAGGAACAGGGCGCGATGCTGTGCGAGCTGGCCGGGCGCGAGCCCGCGTTCAAGTCGGTCCCGCCGGGGATGTTCACGCTCGCCTTGCGCGTGCTTTCGCTGGGCGCGCCCTTTTCCGAATGGTTCGCCGAGAAGGCGGAATACGCCCGGATCGCGCATTACTACGCGACCGAAAGTATGCTGGTGCTCGATCCCGCCAGCGGAACCTACAGCGCCGAGGCAACGCCCGAATTCGGGACGGAGACGCTGCGCGAGCATTACGCCCGGCTGCTCGGCGCACCCCTCTGACCGGTCCCTTTCGGGCCGCTGCGCAAATTTCGCGGGCCTCCACGATTTACACATATAAAAATATCTTTATATGATGGTCGGACCATGCAGATGGACGCCCTCTTCAAGGCTCTTGCCGATCCCACGCGCCTGCGCATCGCCCGGCTGCTGTCCGAAATGGAGCTGGCCGTGGGCGAGCTGGCGCAGGTCCTGGGGCAGAGCCAGCCGCGCGTCTCGCGTCATGTCGGCATCCTGTGCGATGCCGGGCTTGCCGAACGCCGCCGCGAGGGCAGCTGGGTTTTCCTCAGGAGCGCGAGCGGCCCGGGTGTCGATGCGCCGGTGATCGAGGCGCTCGAGAACCTGCTCGCCGTGGCCGAGGGCGAGGACAAGGGCTTCGCCGCCCAGTGCGAGGCCGACCGGCGCAAGCTCGCCGCGATCCGCTCCGCGCGTGAGGAGATCGCCCATTCCTATTTCGCCCGCCACGCGAGCGAATGGGACGAACTGCGCGCGCTCCACAGCCCCGACGAAAAGGTCGAGGAAGCCCTGCTCGAAGCGCTCGCCGGGCAGGCGCTCGGCACGCTGCTCGACATCGGCACGGGGACGGGGCGCATCGCGGAGGTCTTCGGCGACCATGCCGAGCGGATCGTCGCGCTCGACAAGAACCTCGAAATGCTGCGGGTCGCGCGGGCCAAGCTGCAGCACCTTCCCGCCGCCCGCGTCGACCTTGTCCAGGGCGATTTCGCCGACCTGCCGTTCGAAGAGGCGAGTTTCGACACCGTGGTGCTGCACCAGGTGCTCCATTTCGCGCCCGACCCCGCGCTCCCGCTGGCCGAGGCGGGCCGCGTGACCCGCGGCGGCGGGCGGATCGCGATCGTCGATTTCGCCAGCCACGACCGCGAGGAACTGCGCACCCGCCACCAGCACGCGCGCCTCGGCTTCACCGACGCGCAGGTGGCGAGCCTGCTGAAAGCGGCGGGCTTCGCCACGGCGGAGCCGGTCGCGCTCGAAGGCGGTGAGCTCGTCGTCAAGATCTGGCTCGGCACGCGCCGCGGCGCTGCGGGCAAGGGCGAAAAGCGCAAAGCCCCCGCCGCCGCGACGGCCGGCGAAGCCGTCACCGAATCCTCCTGAACCCACCCTTCCCGAGAAGGCGAAACCCATGACCCCGACCCTCGACCAGCTTCACGAACACCGCACCGCGGTCGAAACGCCGCTGTTCTCCGGCCTGCCCGGCGACATCGACGTGAGCTTCGAATTCTTCCCGCCCAAGACGGAGAAGATGGAAGCGCAATTGTGGGACGCGGTGCAGCAGCTGAAAGTGCTGGGGCCGCAGTTCGTTTCGGTCACCTACGGCGCGGGCGGATCGACGCGTGAGCGCACCCATGCGACCGTCTCGCGGATCATCAAGGAGGCGCACCTTCCCGCCGCGGCCCACCTCACCTGCGTCGGCGCGTCCAAGGCGGAAATCCGCGAAGTCGCCGAGCAGTACTGGGAAGCGGGCGTGCGCCACATCGTCGCCCTGCGCGGCGACGCGGGCGAGCCGGGCGCGCCCTTCACCCCGCATCCCGAAGGCTATGCCGGGGCGGCTGAACTGGTGAAGGGATTGAAGGAAATCGCAGATTTCGACATCTCGGTCGCCGCCTATCCCGAAACCCACCCGGACGCCGATTGCCCGCAGTCCTGCATCGACCATTTGAAGCGCAAACTGGACGCGGGCGCGAGCCGGGCAATCACGCAGTTCTTCTTTTCCGCCGAAACCTTTTTCCGTTACCGCGATGCGCTCGCCGCGAGCGGGATCGACAAGCTGGTGATCCCCGGCATCCTGCCCGTCACCAATGTCGCGCAGGCGCGCAAGTTCGCGGGCGCCTGCGGGGCGATCATCCCCGACTGGATGGACGGCCTGTTCGAAGGGCTCGACGAAAAGCCCGCCGCGCGCCAGCTCGTCGCCGCGACCGTCGCCGCCGAACTCTGCCGCCGCCTCTATGCGGGCGGGGTGCGCAATTTCCACTTCTACACGCTGAACCGCCCCGACCTCGCCTATGCGATCTGTCATATGCTCGGCAAACGCCCGGTCGCCGAGGCGGCTGCCGTCAAGCAGGGAGAAGCCGCATGAGCCTCCAGCCAAGCAAGGCCCGCCAGTCCTTCCTCGCCGAAGCCGCCAAGCGCGTGCTGATTTCCGACGGGGCTTTCGGGACGCAGATCCAGAACCGCAAGCTGTCCGAAGAAGACTACGCGGGCGATCTCGGCCTCGACGCCGACCAGAAGGGCAATAACGACATCCTCGCGCTCACCCGACCCGACGTGATCGCTGACATCACGCGGAACTATCTCGACGCGGGATCGGACGTGGTTTCGACCAACACCTTTTCCGCGAACCGCATCAGCCAGGCCGACTACAAGGCCGAAAGCAAGGTGCACGACATCAACGTCGCTTCCGGAAAGATCGCGCGCGAGCTTTGCGACGAATACGAAGCGAAAGATGGCCGCCCGCGCTTCGTCGCAGGCGCGATCGGGCCGACCAACAAGACGCTTTCGCTGAGCCCCGATGTCGAAGACCCCGGTTTCCGCGAGATCGATTTCGACGAACTCGTCGACGTCTATCACGAACAGGCCGCCGGGCTCGTCGAAGGCGGGTGCGACTTCATCCTGATCGAGACCGTGTTCGACACGCTCAATGCCAAGGCCGGCGTGATGGCGGTCAAGAAGCTCGAACGCGAACTGGGCCGCGAGGTCCCGGTGATGATCTCGATGACGCTCACCGACCTGTCGGGCCGGAATCTTTCGGGCCACACGGTCGATGCCTTCTGGTATGCCGTGCGCCACGCCAAGCCGGTGACGATCGGCCTCAACTGCTCCTTCGGCGCGGAACAGCTGCGCCCGCACGTGAAGAGCCTGTCGGGCCTCGCGGACACCCTGTTGATGGTCTACCCCAATGCGGGCCTGCCCAACGAGCTGGGCGAATACGACGAGGCGCCGGAAACCACCGCGGGCTTCGTCGCCGACTGGGCGAAGAACGGGCAGGTCAACGTGCTCGGCGGATGCTGCGGCTCGACCCCCGAACACATCGCCGCGATCGCCAAGGCGGTCGAAGGCGTCTCCCCCCGCTCCATTCCCACTCCAGAGGTCGCCATGCGATTGGCCGGCCTTGAATCCTTCGTGGTTGCTGCCTGAACATGAACGAACAAAGCTCGATTTCGCGCTTCATCAACATCGGTGAGCGCACCAATGTCACGGGCTCCGCCCGGTTCAAGAAGCTCATCATGGGCGGCGATTACACCGCCGCCGTCGAGGTCGCGCGCCAGCAGGTCGAAAACGGCGCGCAGGTGATCGACGTCAACATGGACGAAGGGCTGCTCGATGCCGTCGAGGCGATGACGACCTTCCTCAAGCTGATCGCCGCCGAACCCGACATCGCGCGCGTGCCGGTGATGATCGACAGCTCCAAATTCGAGGTGATCGAGGCGGGTCTGAAATGCGTCTCGGGCAAGCCGATCGTCAATTCGATCAGCATGAAGGAGGGCGAGGACGCCTTCCTCGAACACGCGCGCATCTGCATGGCCTATGGCGCTGCGGTCGTCGTGATGGCCTTCGACGAGGTCGGGCAGGCCGACACCAAGGCGCGCAAGGTCGAGATCTGCAAGCGCGCCTACGACCTGCTGGTGGCCGAGGGCTTTCCGCCTGAAGACATCATCTTCGACCCCAACATCTTCGCGGTCGCAACCGGCATCGAGGAGCATGACCGCTACGGATTGGACTTCATCGAGGCGGTGCGCGAGATCAAGGAGCTTTGCCCCCACGCGAAGACCAGCGGCGGGCTTTCCAATCTCTCCTTCTCCTTCCGCGGGAATGAGACCGTGCGCCGGGCGATGCACTCGGTCTTTCTCTACCACGCGATCCCCGCCGGGCTCGACATGGCGATCGTCAATGCGGGGCAATTGGACGTCTACGACACGATCGACCCCGAATTGCGCGAGGCGTGCGAGGACGTGATCCTCAACCGCGAGGTGGAAGGCGAGGAGACCGCCACGGAGCGCCTCATCAACCTCGCCGAAAGCTACAAGGGCAAGTCCAAGGAAGACGACAAGCAGGCCGCCGAATGGCGCGGCTGGGCGGTCGAAAAACGGCTCGAACACGCGCTGGTCAAGGGAATCGACGCGCATATCGTCGAAGACACCGAGGAAATGCGCGCCGCTACGGAAGAAAAGGGCGGGCGCCCGATCGAGGTGATCGAAGGCCCGCTGATGGACGGCATGAACGTCGTCGGCGACCTGTTCGGATCGGGCAAGATGTTCCTGCCGCAGGTGGTGAAATCCGCGCGCGTCATGAAGAAGGCGGTCGCCCACCTCATCCCCTATATCGAGGCCGAGAAAGACCTCCTTCCCGAAGCCGAGCGCAAGGCAAAGGGCAAGGTCATCATGGCCACGGTCAAGGGCGACGTGCACGACATCGGCAAGAACATCGTCGGCGTCGTCCTGCAGTGCAACGGCTATGACGTGATCGACCTTGGCGTCATGGTGCCGTGGTCGGACATCCTGAAGGCCGCGAACGACAACAAGGCCGACATGATCGGCCTGTCGGGCCTCATCACGCCCTCGCTCGATGAAATGGTGACCGTGGCCGAGGAAATGCAGCGCGCCGGCATGACCATGCCGCTGCTGATCGGCGGGGCGACCACGTCCAAGGTCCACACCGCATTGAAGATCGATCCGGCATACGAAGGCCCCGTCATCCACGTGCTCGACGCGAGCCGCGCGGTCGGGGTCGCCTCGCGGCTCCTGTCCGACACGCAGCGCGATGCCTTCGTCGAGGACACGGCGGCGGACTACGAAAAGGTCCGCGATGCCCGCGCGAACAAGGGCCAGAGCGAGCTGATGAGCCTCGAGGACGCGCGCGCCAACCAGTTCACCGCGCCGCAGCCCGAAAAGCCCGTCGCCCCGCAGAAGCCGGGCCTGCACGTCTACGACGACTGGGATTTGGCGGAGCTCGCCGAGTATATCGACTGGACGCCCTTCTTCCGCGCGTGGGAACTGCACGGCAATTATCCCGCCATCCTCGACGACGAGGTGGTGGGCGAGACCGCGCGCAGCCTCAAGGCCGATGCCGACGCCATGCTCGAGAAGATCATCTCCGAGAAATGGCTCACCGCGCGCGGCGTCGCGGGCCTGTGGCCCTGCGTGCGCGAAGGCGACGATGTGACGGTGCACGATCCCTCGCGCGCCAACGGGTCGAGCGGCGAGGTGCGCCTCCCGTTCCTGCGCCAGCAGGTCAGGAAGAGCCGCGAGCGGCCCAATATGTGCCTCGCTGATTTCGTCTCTCCCGAAGGCGACTGGATCGGCGGTTTCGCGGTCGGCATCCACGGCATCGACCCGCACATCGAACGCTTCCAGAAGGACAAGGACGACTACTCGGACATCCTCTTGAAGGCGCTCGCCGACCGTTTCGCCGAGGCTTTCGCCGAAAGGCTCCACCAGCACGTGCGCACGGACCTGTGGGGCTATGCCCCGGACGAGCAGTTCACCAACGAGGCGCTCATCAAGGAGCAGTATCGCGGCATCCGCCCGGCGCCCGGCTATCCGGCGTGCCCGGACCATTCATTGAAGCCGATCCTGTTCGACCTGCTCAAGGCGCAGGAGAACGTCGGGCTGGAGCTCACCGAAAGCTTCGCCATGTATCCGACCGCGGCGGTTTCGGGCTTCTACTTCGCCCACCCGGAAAGCCAGTATTTCGGCGTGGCGCGAATCGGGCGCGACCAGCTGGAGGATTACGCCGCCCGGCGCGGGGTCGATGTGGCCACCGCCGAACGCTGGCTGCGCCCCAATCTCGACTGAGAAAGGAGTTTATCCGCACGAAAGTTTCGCTCCACCCGAAATGGAGCATGAAAGATGCGCCCGGCGATTGACCTAACTCTTCGCGTGCGCAACATGACAAATGCCTGCCGGGAGCGATTCCGGCGTCTTTCGCGGGAGAGACTGGCCCCGGTGTCACGGCACGGGGGCATGGCGCCGAAGGAGCAACCGCCCCGGAAACTCTCAGGCCAAAGGACCGCGAACAGGCATGGGCACTCTGGAAAGCGTGTCGGTGGATTCCCGCCGCCACCACCGAAGGGGAATGCTGGGCATCCGGTCACGGACACCCCGCTAAGCTCTCAGGTTTCCCGACAGAGGGGGCAGGAACATTTTTGCGCCGCACGGCGCTGTTGGCCTGCCGCCACCTGACGGGGACATGATTTGAGCGACGACGACACTCTTGAAGAAGCCGAACTGGGCACGCTGCCGCTCGACGCGTGGCACCGCGCGAAGGGCGCGCGCATGGTCCCCTTCGCGGGCTATGAAATGCCGATCCAGTATGAAGGCGGCGGGATCGTCGCCGAACACAACTGGACGCGGGAAAGCGCGAGCCTGTTCGACGTTTCCCACATGGGCCAGCTTTCGGTCTCGGGCGAGAACGCCGCCGCCGAGCTCGAAAAGCTCGTCCCCGGCGCGGTCACTTCGCTGGGCGAGGGGCGGATGCGCTATTCGCTGCTGCTGACCGAGGCGGGCGGGGTGATCGACGACCTGATGATCACCAATGCGGGCCCGCACATCGCTCTCGTCGTCAACGGCGCGACCAAGTGGGACGACATCGCCCACCTGCGCGAACACCTGCCCGACGAAATCACGCTCACCCATTACGAGGACCAGGCGCTGCTCGCGCTGCAGGGGCCGAAGGCGGCCGAAGTGCTCGATGCGCTGGTCCCCGGCACGGGCGGGCTCACCTTCATGCGCGCCGCCGCCTTCGACTGGAACGGGGTGCCCCTGTGGGTCAGCCGCGCGGGCTATACCGGCGAGGACGGGTTCGAGATCTCGGTCCATGCCGACACGGCCGAGGCGCTGGCCGACGCGCTCACCGCGGACGAGCGGGTGAAGCCCGCCGGCCTCGGCGCGCGCGATTCGCTCAGGCTCGAAGCGGGCCTGCCGCTTTACGGCCACGACCTCACCACCGAAATCGACCCTGTCAGCGCGGGGCTCGGCTTCGCCCTGTCGAAAAAGCGCCGCGAGGCGGGCGGGTGGATGGGCCACCAGGCCTGCGCGGTGAAGCTCAAGGACGGCTGCGCCAGCACCCGCGTCGGCCTCGCGCTCGAAGGGCGCCTGCCCGCGCGCGAGGGCGCCCCGGTCTATGCGGGCGAGGAACTGGTCGGGAAAGTCACCTCCGGCGGCTTCTCGCCCACGCTCTCCCGCCCCATCGCCATGGCCTATGTCGGCGCGGATTACGCCGCCGAGGGAACGGCGCTCGAAATCGAGGTCAGGAACAAGCGCCTGCCCGCAACCGTCACCCCCATGCCTTTCGTCCCGCATCGCTATTACCGAGGGAGCTGATCGATGCCGCGTTACTTCACCGATGAACACGAATGGATCGATGTCGAGGGCGACAGCGCCACCGTCGGCATCACCGAATATGCCCAGGACCAGCTGGGCGACATCGTCTTCGTGGAACTGCCCACGGTCGGCGACACGGTCGAAAAGGGCAAGGAAGCCGCCGTGGTCGAATCCGTCAAGGCGGCGAGCGACGTCTACGCGCCGATCTCGGGCGAAGTGACCGAGATCAATTCCACGCTCGAGGACGAACCGGGCCTCGTCAATTCCTCTCCGGAAGAGGACGGCTGGTTCTTCCGCGTCAACGTCTCCGACGAAGGCGAGTTCGAAGGGCTGATGGACGAGGACGCCTACAAGGAATTTCTCGCCAACCTTTGAGGCTGCGGCTTCGTAGCTTCGTGCGCTTCGCCCACCTCTCCACCAACAGGGCCTGAAACCATGCGTTACCTTCCTCTCACCGACACCGACCGCAGCGAAATGCTGGCCAAGATCGGCGCGAAATCGATCGACGACCTGTTCGTCGACGTGCCCGCGGTCGCCCAGCTCGACGGGCCGATCCACGACCTGCCGATGCACGCCAGCGAGATGGCGGTCGAACGCCACATGAAGGCCCGCGCGGCGAAGAATCTCGCGGCGGGCGATGCGCCCTTCTTCCTCGGCGCAGGCGCCTATCGCCACCACGTGCCCGCGACGGTGGACACGGTGATCCAGCGCGGCGAGTTCCTGACCGCCTACACGCCCTACCAGCCGGAAATCGCGCAGGGCACGCTGCAGATGCTGTTCGAGTTCCAGACGCAGGTCGCGCGGCTTTACGGCTGCGCGGTGGCGAACGCCTCGCTCTACGACGGGTCGACCGCGTGCTGGGAAGCGGTGGCGATGGCGACCCGCGTGACGAAGAGGAAGCGCGCGGTGCTGTCGGGCTCGCTCCACCCGCATTACGCGCAGGTGGTCAAGACCATGGCCCAGTTCACCGGCGACGAGATCGCGGACGCGCAGCCCGCGATCACTCCGGAAGTCGATCTCGACGGCCTGATCGCGCGGATCGACGAGGACACGGCCTGCGTCGTGGTGCAATATCCCGACATCCTCGGGCGCGTGTGCGACCTCTCGAAAGTGGCCGAGGCGGCGCATGAAAAGGGCGCTCTGCTGGTCGCGGTCAACACCGAGCCGGTGGCGCTGGGCGCGCTCAAGTCGCCCGGCGAGATGGGCGCGGACATCGTCGTGGGCGAGGGCCAGTCGATCGGCGTCGGCCTGCAGTTCGGTGGGCCTTACCTCGGCCTCTTTGCCGTGCGCGATCCCAAGCACGTGCGCCAGATGCCGGGCCGGCTGTGCGGCGAGACGGTGGACGCGGCAGGGCGGCGCGGCTTCGTCCTGACGCTGTCCACCCGCGAACAGCACATCCGGCGCGAGAAGGCGACGAGCAACATCTGCACCAATTCCGGCCTGTGCGCGCTCGCCTTCAACGTCCACATGACTCTGCTCGGTGAAAAGGGCCTGCGCGAACTGGCGGCGGAAAACCACCGCCTCGCCTGCCTCGCCGCCGACCGGCTGGCGAAGGTTCCCGGCGTCGAAGTGCTCAACAATTCGTTCTTCAACGAATTCACCCTGATGCTCGGCGGCAAGCCTGCGCGCGAAATCGTGCGCGACCTTGCCGACAGGGGCGTGCTCGGCGGCGTGTCGCTGGGCCGGCTCTATCCCGGCGTCGAGGCTCTGGAACACGCGCTGCTCGTCGCCGTGACCGAGATGACGACCGAAGAGGACATCGAAACGCTCGCGAGCGAACTCGAAACACTGGTCAAGGAGACCGACTGATGAACGCGCCCAACAAGTCCGGATGGAAGCCCGCGATGGAAGTCGCCGAGGACGGGATGCATAATGGTCCCGCGACGACGACCGGCAACCGCGCGCTGATGCTGGAAGAACCGCTGCTGTTCGAAATCGGCCATGCCGAGACGACCGGCGTCGACCTTCCCGAAGTCGATCCCGAAGCGCCCAATCGCCTCGGCGGGTTCGAGCGGGCCGAGCCGATCGGCCTCGTCGGCCTGACCGAGCCGGAAACCGTGCGCCACTACACGCGCCTGTCGCGGCAGAACTACGGCATCGACCTCGGCTTCTTCCCGCTCGGTTCGTGCACGATGAAGCACAACCCGCGCCTCAACGAAAAGGTTGCGCGCCTGCCCGGTTTCGCCGACATCCACCCGCTCGCCCCACAGGCCACCGTGCAGGGCGCGCTTCAGGTGATCCATGAACTGGGCGAATGGCTGTGCAAGCTGACCGGGATGCCCGGCGTCGCGATGAGCCCCAAGGCGGGCGCGCATGGCGAGCTGTGCGGCATCCTCGCGATCCGCGCCGCGCACGAAGCGCGCGGCGACGCGCGCGAGGTCGTACTCGTCCCCGAAAGCGCGCACGGCACCAATCCCGCGACCGCCGCCTTCGCCGGATACCGGGTGGAAGACATCCCCGCGACCGCCGAGGGCCGGGTCGATCTTGCCAAGATCAAGGAGCGGCTCGGGCCGGACGTCGCCGCGGTGATGATCACCAATCCCAACACCTGCGGCCTGTTCGAAAAGGACTTCCGCGAAATCGCCGATGCGGTCCACGAGGCGGGCGGCTACGTCTATTGCGACGGGGCCAATTTTAACGCGATCGTCGGCCGGGTGCGCCCCGGCGATCTCGGCGTCGATGCGATGCACATCAACCTGCACAAGACCTTCTCCACCCCGCATGGCGGCGGCGGTCCCGGCTCCGGCCCGGTGGTCTTTTCGGAAGCGCTGGCTCCTTACGCCCCGCTGCCCTTCGTCAAGAAGCAGGGCGAGGACTATTACCTCGTCGAGGAGGAAAACCGCGAGGAGCGCGGGCCTTCGTTCGGCCGGATGACCGCCTTCCACGGGCAGATGGGGATGTTCACCCGCGCGCTGACCTATATGCTCTCCCACGGTGCGGACGGGCTGAAGCAGGTCGCCGAGGACGCGGTGCTGAACGCGAACTACATCCTCAGGAGCATGGAGGACATCCTCCACGCACCCTTCGCCGACAGCGGCCCGTGTATGCACGAGGCCCTGTTCGGGGACAGGGACTTCGGCGGCGACCTCTCGACGCTCGACCTTGCCAAGGGGCTGATCGACGAGGGCTTCCACCCGATGACGGTCTATTTCCCGCTGGTGGTCCACGGCGCCATGCTGGTCGAGCCGACCGAGACCGAGAGCAAGGCGAACATGGACCAGTTCATCGCCGCCTTCCGCAGCCTCGTCGAACGCGCGCGCGCCGGGGACGAGACGCTCAAGCACGCGCCCTACTATGCGCCGCGCCGCCGTCTCGACGAAACGACCGCGGCGAGGAAGCCGAAACTGAGCTGGACCGAAGACGCGTAAGGCTTACGGGCGGGGCCGGGCGTCCTCCGGCTCCGCCTCCTCGCCTTCCGCCATCGCCTCGCCCCCCACGGCCTCACCGACAAGGATGCGGATTTCCTTGAGGTTTAGGATCGCGACGTAAAAGCCGATCACGGCAAGGCTGCTCGCCCCCAGCACGGCGAAGGCCGCGCCCTTGGCCCCGTTCCAGTCGATCGCCACGTCGAGCAGCACCAGCGAAAGCACGGTCGGCACCGCGCGCACGATGAAGGCCGTGCCTGCGCGCCCCGCCGAAACGAGCAGCGATTCAAGGCTCGCGCCCACCAGTTCGACCGCGCCTGCAATGCTGAGAATGACCATCGCCCAGTAATAGGCGCTGAAATCCTCCTCCGCGATGGTCGCCAGCGCCCAGCGCCCGCCCAGCAGCGCCGCGACCACGGCGATCACGCCCGCGATCACCGCGATGTTCGCCATGCGCCGCGCGATCGACAGCGCGTTCTCCTCGTCGTGGACGAGCTCGGGCAGGATCGCCTTGGAGATCGTCTGGGCGAGCGTCACCAGCGCCTGCCCCAGCTGCGCCGCGACGCGAAAGCCTCCCGCCAACGCCGCCCCGCCGAACGTCCCGACCAAGAGCACGATCACCTGCTTGCCCGCGATGTTGAGCGAGCCCGACATATTGGTCGACCACACGAAGCGCCAGGCATCCGGGTGGCGCGCGGGAATGCGGGTGAGGCTGAGAGCGGAGAGGTCTATCGGCGCATCGCGCGTCGCGACGATCCATAGCGCGGCGGCGACCGCGACTTCGGCGGCGGCCCAGGCGAGGATGAAGCCGAGCACGTCGGGCATCATGAACCACGCCAGCACCGCCCCGCCGGCGCGGATCGCGGGCTGCACCGCCTCGGCCGCGGTCGCACTCGCATAGCGGAAACGCAGCCGCAAAAGCCCCGTCGGCGTGGTGCGGATCGCGGCCAATGAAACGACGCAATAGCCGAAAGCGACCCACAACAGGTCTTGCGGAAGCGGCAGCCACAAGGGCGCGCTCCATACAAGCAGCGCCGCCGCCGCGGTCCCCATGACCACCGAAAGCAGGTCCAGCGCGATGGCGAAGCCCGTCGCCTCGCCCGCGCGCGCCGGGTCCATCACCGGCTCGCCCTCGGCGTCGCGCCCCTTCGCCCCCCAGCGCACGATGAACTGCCACGTCTGGAAATTGGCGAGGCCGGTGACCGTCTGCCCCAGCGCGACGATGATCGCGAAATGGCCGAAGCTTTCGATCCCCAGCGCATTGGTGGCGAGGTAGATGTAGACGAGGCTCATCGCCGCGTTGAAGCCGCGCCCGCCGAGGAGCCAGCCGATATTGGCGAAGAGGCGCTTCATCGCATCCTGCTCTTGTCGTGCGCGCGGGGCTACGCCGCGGGAGCGCTCCCGCTCCGGTCCCCTTCACGGCGCTTCAGGATCTTCTCGGTCACGCCGAGCGTGCGCTCCTCGTCGACATCGATCGCGTAATGCCCGTCGGACAGCACCACGGGGACCAGCTTGAACCCGAAGCGGCGCGAGATCTGGGCGAACAGCTTTTCCTTCGTCCCCCAGCCGAGCCGGAAGCGGATCAGGTTGACGAGGCCGAACGCCTTGATGATGCGGCTGGGGTATTTCATGAACTGCCCGCCCTCGCGCATGATCTCGGCCGCCGACAGCGCCTCGCGGCTGCCGATCCAGTACATGTTGCAGTTGGAATAGCCGCCGTCGGAAAACTCGTAGAACCGCTTCTGCCCGACCGGGTCGGCTTCCTGCACCGCTTCGCGCGTGGCGAGCCCGGCGGCGCCCTGCGCGTCTTCGGCGAGGCACTTGGCGATGAATTCGCGGTAGCCTTCGGGGGTGACGAGGCAATTATCGGCGGTCGTGATGAGGAGCGGGAAATCCACCCCTTGCGCGCCCGACAGGACCGAATCGACGATGTTGAACCTGCCTTCGGCGAAAGCGAGGCGGCCTTCCTCCATCAGAGCGGCGATCAGCGGGATCGCGGCGATCTCGTCCGGTTCGTGCGCGACGATACGGATCGCGGCGACCTCGGGGCAGGCGGCGACCGCGGCGACGACGCGCTCGATCATCGGCACGCCGTTGACCGGCACGACCGCCTTCTGCGCGACGCCCGCCGCCTCGGCGAGGGGATCGAGCGCGCCCGAACGCTTGCCCGCCATGACGAGTGCGGTGACGGGGGCGGTGATCTTGGTGTGAGTGGCCATTGCGGAGCGCGCCTTAGACCGGGCGGGCGGGGTTGCCAAGCGACAGGCGCGCACCTTGTGCCTGTTCCCCGCGCGCGGCAGGGTCGGGGCCATGAAGATCGTGTTTTCGCGCAAGGGCTTCGACAGCAGCGCCGGGGGCGGGCCGTCCCCGATCGTGGCCACCAATGACGAATGGGGCCGCCCGGTCAGCCTGCCGATCCCTGCAGGCGCGGCGAGCGTCACGACCTATGGCGACCTCGGCCTCGGCGAGCACGCCGCGCGGGCGAGCCGGGGGAAGCTCGGGGCGGGGGACAAGTGCCATCACGACCCGATGTTCACCGAGGACGGCGAGTGCCTGTTCGGCCAGTGCGGCGCGGCGCAGACCCATCTCGAGCGGCAGGGCGTGGGCGTGGGTGACGTGTTCGTCTTCTTCGGGCTTTTCGCGGAGCAGGGGGGCGGCGAGCCGCATCACCGCATCTTCGGCTATCTCAAGGTCGAGGAGATCGTCCCGCTTGCGCCCGGCGCCCCGGCGGAGCTGGTCGAAAGGGGCCACCCCCACGCGCTCGCCTTGCACGCGCGGAACGACTGCATCTGGCGGGGCGAGGGGCGCGTTGCGACGCGCGCGAGCGAGGCGCTGCGCCTCACCGTGCCGGGCGGCCCGCCCAGCCTGTGGCGCCGCCCGGACTGGCTGAAGCGCGGGGGGCTGTCCTACCACGACCGGGCGGATCGCTGGTTGCGCGCCAAGAACGGACAGCGGCGGTTGAGGGCGGTGTCGCGCGGGCAGGAATTCGTCGCCGATGTCGGGCGACGACGTGCCCCGCGCGAATGGCTCGAAGCCGTGATCGCCGCAATCAGAGCGTCCTGATGATGCCTGAGAAATCCACCCCGCCGTGCTCTTCGGCAAAGGCTTCGTAGATCGCCTTGGCGTGGGAGCCGAGCTCGGCTTTCGCACCCGCTTTCTCCGCCGCTTCGATCGCTAGGCGCAGGTCCTTGACCATCAGCGCGGCGGCAAAGCCAGGGGCGTATTCGCGGTCCGCCGGGCTTTCCGGGCCGACGCCGGGGACCGGGCAATAGCTCGTCATCGACCAGCACTGGCCCGAGGACACGCTCGAGATGTCGTAGAAGGTCTGCGCGTCGAGCCCCAGCTTTTCGGCCATGGCGAAGGCTTCGGCCGTGCCGATCATCTGGATCGCGAGCAGCATGTTGTTGCAGATCTTCGCCGCTTGTCCGTTGCCCGCGTCGCCTGCGTGGATCACGGCCTTGCCCATCGCCTCGAGGATCGGCTTGGCGCGTCCGAACGCCTTGTCCGACCCGCCGACCATGAAGGTGAGCGTGCCCGCATTGGCCGCCGCGATCCCGCCGGAGACGGGCGCATCGACCATGTCGTATCCGTGCGCCTCGGTCACTTCGATGACTTCGCGCGCGGTGGCGACGTCGATGGTCGAGCAGTCGAGCATCACCGCGCCTTCGGGCGCATGGCCGATGACGTCGTCCCAATAGACCTGTTTCACGATTTGGCCGTTGGGCAGCATGGTGACGACCGCTTCGGCCTCCGCGCAGGCTTCCTTGGCGGTGTCGAAGGTTTCGCACCCCGCGTCCTTCGCCGCGGCGAGCGCGGTTTCGCTGAGGTCGAAGGCGCGCACCTCGTGCCCCGCCTTCACAAGGTTGGCGGCCATCCCGCCGCCCATGTTGCCGAGGCCTATGAAGGCGATTTTCATAGCTAGTCTCCGATCAGATTAGGAACGAGGCGATTCCGATGAGAATGAGGATGATGCCGAACACCAATAGCTGCTTGCCGAAAGCGAATTTCTCCATTCGTTTCCAGCCGATGGGCTGACCTTTCTTGTCGAACCCGACCATTGTAAGGAAAAAGGTCTGCTCGATGTCGTCCTCTTCCTCGGAACCTTGATCGTTAATCCAGCCGATCAGAGCCATCAGAGCACCTGCCGGAATTAAGAACCAACCGAGCACGCTAGCGCCCCTTCCAATTCCCCTCGCGCTTCTCGATGAACGCCGCCATGCCCTCGGCCTTGTCCTCGCTGGCGGTGAGGATTTGGAAGATGCGGCGTTCCACGATCAGCCCCTGGTCGAGCGTCATCTCGAAGGCGGAGTTCACCATCTCCTTGTTCGCGATCACCGCCATCGGCGGCATCGAGGCGATGGTGGCGGCGGTCTTGAGCGTCTCGGCAAGCAGATCGTCATGCGGCACGACCTTCGCGACGAGGTTCGCGCGTTCGGCTTCCTCCGCGCCCATCATCCGGCCGGTGAGGCACATTTCCATCGATTTCGACTTGCCGATCGCGCGGGTGAGCCGCTGCGAGCCGCCCATGCCGGGCGCGACGCCGAGCTTGATCTCGGGCTGGCCGAATTTCGCGTTTTCGCTCGCAATGATGAAATCCGCCATCATCGCCAGTTCGCACCCGCCGCCGAGCGCAAAGCCGTTGACCGCCGCGATCCACGGCTTGCGGGTCTTCTTGACGATCTCGCTCGTCCACGGGCTGAAGAAATCGTCGAGGTAGAAATCGGCCGCCGCCTTGTCGTGCATCTCCTTGATGTCCGCGCCCGCGGCGAAAGCCTTGTCGCCGCTGCCCGTCAGCACCGCGCACAGCTGGCTCTCGTCGGACTGGTAGTCGGCGAAAGCCTCGATCAGTTCGGCGAGCACCTGCGTGTTGAGCGCGTTCAGCGCCTTGGGCCGGTTGAGCGTCATCAGGGTGACGCCCTTCGACCCTTGCGCGTCCTTTTCGACCGTTATCGTTTCAAAGCTCATAGCGGTTTCCATTCCTCTTCAGGCGGGAGGGGGGCGAAGATCGCGTCGAGCAATTCCTCGCTCACGCCCTCGGGGGTTGCGGGGTCCCACTTGGGGTCGTTCGTCTTGTCCACGATCACCGCGCGCACGCCTTCGGCGAAGTCGGGGCGCAGCAGCACGCGGCTCGCGATGCGGTATTCCATGCGCATATTGTCGGCGAAGTCGGTCAGCTCGCTGGACGCGGCGATCTGGCGCAGCGCGACCTTGCAGGTCTGCGGGCTTTTCGTGCCGAGTGTGTCGCGCTCCTTCAGCGCCCAGTCGTCGCCCGCATCCGCCGCCTTGTCGAGGCTGGCGAGGATGTCCTCGTAGGTGTCGGAGGCGAAATGCTTGGCGATCTTGTCGGCATTGCCCTTGATCTTGGCCTCGGGCGGTGTGCCGGTGGGTTCGGAGAGGATCCCTGCGATCCGGTCGGGATGCTGGGCGATGCGCGCCTTGATGTCCTCGAGCAGGGCGTGCTCGACGTAATGCGTCGCGATGCCGGTCCACAGGCATTCCGATCCGTCGAGCCGCGCGCCGGTCAGCGCGAGGAACTGGCCGATCCGTCCGCCGATGCGCGCGAGATACCAGCCGCCGCCGACATCGGGGAACAGGCCGATCCCCGATTCGGGCATGGCGAAGCGCGTGTTCTCGGTCGCGACGCGGAACTTGGCGGGCTGCGAAATGCCCACGCCGCCGCCCATCGTGATGCCGTCCATGAAGGCGACGATGGGCTTGGCGTAGGTGAACATCTGGTGGTTCAATTGGTATTCGTCGTGGAAGAACCTGCGCCCCGAAACGCCGCCGTCGTTGAGCGCCGAATCGCGCAGCATGGCGATGTCCCCGCCCGCGCAGAAGCCGCGCCCCTCGGCATGGTCGAGGATCACCGCCTCGACCTCGTCGTCGTTCTCCCATTCGCTGAGCGCCGCGCTCATCGCGTGGCACATTTCCAGAGTCAGGGCGTGGATCGCCTTGGGGCGATTGAGCGAGATATGGCCGACGCGGCCCGTTTTCCTCGTGAGGACTTGGTCTGTCATTCCTGTTCTTTCGCTTCGATGAGGTCCCAGCGATTGCCGAAGGGGTCCTGAAATACGGCGACGAGGCCATAGGGCTCGTGGCGGGGTTCCTCTTCGAACACCACGCCCGATGCTGTAAAGCGTGCATTGCTTTCCGCAAAACTGTCGGTTTGGAGGAAGAACCCGACGCGCCCGCCCGCCTGCCGGCCGATGGCGGCGGCTTCGGTGTCGTTCTTGGCGCGGGCCAGCAGCAGCCGCCCGCCGCCCGGAGCCTCGATGACGACCCAGCGTTTCCCGCCGCCCATGTCGGTGTCCTCGACGAGCGCAAAGCCGAGCGCGCCGACATAGAATTCGAGCGCGGCGTCGTATTCGGGCACGATGAGCGTGGTCATGGTGAAGGCGAGGGTGGTCACTCGAACACCTCGGCGAGCGGCGCGACGGGCTGCCTCGGGGGATTGCGATACCACGCGATGAACCAGAAGGTCATGGCCGAGGCTACCGACGGCGCAGCCAGAGCGAACCAGGCCCATAGCTCACCGTTGCTGCCGAACCATTCCAGCAGGCCAATGACGAGCGCCGAGCAGGCGATTCCGGCGAGAAGGAAAACCCACCACGGCCCCTTGCCCCATCGCTCGGTCGCAAGGATTGTCGGCACCGCGACCGGGGCCGCGACCGTCGCTCCGAGGGCGGCAACGAAGACGGGAAGGATCGCGAGGAAGAAGGGCGACCCGCCGCCGTCGCGGAGGGCGACGATCGCAATAAAGGCAACACCGCCCGCCAGCGAGGCGGCGAGGTAGGCGAGCAGGAGGAGCGGCACGCGTCTCACTCGCGCCCGCGCTCCGGGACGACCTCCGGGGAGCGATGACGCAGTGCACGCATCCGGATGGACCGCTCGCTATCCCTCACTGCCGCAGCAGGTCCCGCCCGACGACCATCCGCATGATCTGGTTCGTCCCTTCGAGGATCGAATGGACGCGCAGGTCGCGCCAGAACCGCTCCACCGGGTAGTCCTGCAGGTAGCCGTAGCCGCCGTGGAGCTGCAGCGCGCGGTCGACGATGGCCGAGCCGCTGTCGGTCGCAAGCCGCTTCGCCATGGCGGAAAAGCGCGTCTTGTCGGGCGCGTTGTCGGTGACTTTCGCCGCCGCAAGATACAGGAGAGCGCGCGCGGCCTCGAGGTCGGTCGCCATGTCGGCGAGCGTGAACTGCGTGTTCTGGAACTCGGCGACCGGCTGGCCGAACTGGGTGCGCTCCTTGGTATAACGGATCGCCTCGTCGAGGCAGCGCTGCGCTCCGCCAAGCGAACACGCGCCGATGTTGAGCCGCCCGCCGTCGAGCCCCTGCATCGCGATGCGGAAGCCTTCGCCCTCGCCGCCGACGACGTTCTCGGCAGGCACGCGCACGTCCTCTAGGATCAATTGCGCGGTCGGCTGCGAGTGCCAGCCCAGCTTCTTCTCGTTCGCGCCGAAACTGACGCCGGGCATATCCTTCTCGATCACCATGCAGGTGATGCCCTTCGGCCCGTCCTCGCCGGTGCGGACCATGGCGACATAGACCTCGTTCTCGCCCGCGCCGGAAATGAACTGCTTGGTGCCGTTCAGGACATAGTCGTCGCCGTCCTTCCTCGCCGTGGTCTTGAGCGCGGCGGCGTCGGAGCCGCTCGAAGGCTCGGTCAGGCAGTAGCTCGCGATGTGTTCCATCGTGATGAGCTGGGGGAGATACTTGTCCTTGACGCGCTGGCTGCCGAAGCGGTCGATCATCCACGCGGCCATGTTGTGGATCGAGATGAAGGCGCTGGTCGAGGGGCAGCCATAGGCCATCGCCTCCATGATGAGCGCGGCTTCCAACCGCCCGAGGCCGATCCCGCCCGATTCTTCCGAGACGTAGATCGCGCCGAAGCCGAGTTCGGCGCTTTGCGTGATGACGTCGCGCGGGAAGATGTGCTTTTCATCCCATTCGGCGGCGTTGGGGGTGATGTTGTCGGCGGTGAAGCGGCGGGCGACCTCCTGGATCGCGAGCTGGTCTTCGGTGAGCTGGAACTGTCCTGTCATGGCCCATGCCCTTAGCGAGCGCGCGGGGGGAGGGGAAGGGCGCGCGGCGCGCGTGGCCTTGCAGTTTTTGCTAGCGCTTGCGCGGCTTGCTTGCGACACACGGGGGCATGGCCAGAGACGACGCTTCCGAACCCGCCGCCCGCCTGATTTTCGTCTACAATGCGGACAGCGGGGTGTGGCCTTGGATCGAAGGCATGGCGCAGAAACTGTTCGCGCCGGAGCGCTATCCCTGCTCGCTGTGCCTGCTCACCTACGGGCGGCTGATGATGTATTCGGACTGGCGCCGCTTCGTGTTCCGCCTGCCGCTGGAAAAGGTCTTCCTCCACCGCGACGAGGCGGCGAGGAAGGGGCTGTCGGCGGAATGGCCCGCGGTGCTGCTCGACACCGGGCGGGGGGAGCCGATCGTGCTGGTTTCGGCGGCGGAGTTGAACGCCATGCAACACAGGCAGGCGCTGATGGCGCTCTTGTTGGAGCGCTTGAAGGAAACCGGCGTGCTCGCGCGGTAGGATCGGCCCTCGGCGGTTCCAACAGCCGAAAACGCAAGGGCGTCAGGGGGTATGACCGACGCGCACTTGCACGGCCCGCACGAAAAGGGGTCAGTCGAGGATCGCCTCGGCTTCGATCTCGACCTTCCATTCGGGGCGGCACAGCCACGCGACGCCCGCCATGGTCGCTGCCGGGGGATGCGCGCCGAAGAAGCGAGCATGGACCGCGCCGACCGCGTCCTGCTCCGCCGGGTCGGTCAGCAGCATCCGGGTGCGCACGACGTGCCGGGCCGAGCCGCCGAGCTGCTCGATCGCGGCCACGATCAGGGTGAGGCAGCGCTCGGCCTGCGCGGCGGCATCGCCCGGCGTGGTGGTCCCGTCCGGCTCGATCGGCCCGGTCCCGGCGACGACGATCCGCTCGCCCGTCCGCACCGCGCGGCAGAAGCCGAAGGCGCTTTCGTAGGGCGAGCCGGAGGTGGCTCTTTGCCGGCTGCTCATCCGCAGGTGATCGCCTCTATGACCATGTCGTCGTCGTAGCGCACGTTCACCCGGTCGACCCGATAGTCCATCGTCCACGCGCTGCGCGGCGGCCCCCAGCGCAGGGTGCGCGCGCCGGTTTCGGAGAGGATGCGCTCCCCGATTTCGGGGGTGGCCTTCTCGCCGACAAGGTTCTGTACGGGACCGGCATCGCAGACCATTTGCCCGGGCTCGACCGGGTTCGGGTTCGGGGCTGGTGCAGGGGCAGGCTCGGCCATGGCGCAGCCCGCGGCGGCGAGGGCGGCAGGGGCGGCAAGGGCAACAGGGACAAGGCGGTGCATCATGCTCTCCTCTCGCCCCGGTATTGCCACGCAGGCGGCATCCCCGGCAAGGGTGTCCGCCTGCCGGTCACCCCATGGTCGGGATGACGAAGGCGTTGGACCCGTCACCGCCACCATCGGGCCAGCGCTGGGTGACCTTCTTCTTCTTCGTCCAGAAGGCGTATCCTTCGGTCCCGTACTGGTCGATGTCACCGAAGCCCGACCGCTTCCACCCGCCGAAGGAATGGTAGGCGACCGGCACCGGGATCGGCACGTTGATGCCGACCATGCCGACGTTCACCCGGTTCGCGAACTCGCGCGCGGCGTGGCCGTTGCGGGTGAACAGCGCGACGCCGTTGCCGTATTGGTGCTCGGACGGCAGGCGCAGCGCTTCCTCGAAATCCCTGGCCCGCACGATCTGGAGCACGGGGCCGAAGATCTCCTCCTGGTAGCTCTTCATCTGCGGGGTGACGCGGTCGATCAGGGTCGGTCCGACAAAGAAGCCGTCCTCGTGCCCCTGCAGGCTGAACCCGCGCCCGTCGATGACGATTTCCGCGCCTTCCGCTTCCGCAGTGTCCACCCACTGCTCGATCCGCGCCTTGTGTTCGGGCGTGACGACGGGGCCGTAATTGGCATCCGGGTCGGTCGAGACGCCGATCCTCAGCGCATGGATCGCGGGAATGAGCTTTTCCTTGAGCCGCTCGGCCGTGTCCTCGCCCACCGGGACCACGACGGGCAGCGCCATGCAGCGTTCGCCCGCCGAGCCGAAGGCCGCGCCCGCAAGGTCGTTCACCACCTGGTCGAGATCGGCATCGGGCATGACGACGCCGTGGTTCTTCGCCCCGCCGAAAGCCTGCACGCGCTTGGCCCGCTTGCAGCCTTCGGAATAGATGTAATGCGCGATGTCGGAGGACCCGACGAAGCTGATCGCGGGGATGTCGGGATGCTCGATGATCGCATCGACCATCTCCTTGTCGCCGTGGACGACCTGCAGCAGCCCCTCGGGCGCGCCCGCTTCGAGGAAGAGCTCGGCGAGCCGCACCGGCACGCTCGGGTCGCGCTCGGAAGGCTTGAGGATGAAGGCATTGCCCGCCGCGATCGCCATGCCGAACATCCACATCGGGATCATCGCGGGGAAGTTGAACGGGGTGATCCCCGCCCCGATGCCGAGCGGCTGGCGCAGCGAATAGACGTCGATGCCGGGGCCTGCCCCTTGCGTATATTCACCCTTGGAAATCTGGGGCACGCCGCAGGCATATTCGATCACTTCAAGACCGCGCTGGACGTCGCCCTTGGCATCGTCGACGACCTTGCCGTGCTCGCTCGACAGCAGTTCGGCGAGTTCCTGCATATTGGCCTCGACCAGTTCCTTGAACTTGAACAGCACCCGCGCGCGCTTCTGCGGATTGGTCGCGGCCCATTCCGGCTGGACCTTTTTCGCGGTCTCCACCGCGCGGTCGAGCAGCGCGGCATCGCCGAGCGCGACCTCGGCCTGGACCTCGCCGGTCGAGGGATTCCAGACCTTGTGCTTGCGGGTGGGGGCGGGGCTTTCGCCGACGATGAAATGGTCGATCTGGCGCATGGGGTGAGTCTCTTCCTGTGCGGTTCTGTCCTTGGCGGGCCAAATGCAACCCTGCCGCGCCGCTGGCAAGGGCAAGCGGCCTCTCCAAAGTGGCAGCGGGCCCATGCCGAAGGGCCGTGCGGGCGGATAAACCGGCGAACCGGTCAGGGGCCGCGATAGGGCACGGCGGGCAGGGCGGGCAGGTTGTCGAGATTCCCGCGCCGGCGGCGTTCGGCGATCAGGCTCCGGATGCCCGGATCGGCAAAAAGCGCGTGGTAGCGCGGGTGCGCGCGGACCGCTTCGGGCCATTCCTCGCGCGGGGTGTCGAGGAAATCCACCAGCCACCGGCGCATCATGCCGGGCCTGCGGAAATAGCCGCTGAGCCGGTCGAGCCCCGCCTCGTATTGCCCGAATTCGCCGAGATACATCCCCTCGTGGATCGTATCGCCGTATTCGGACAGGGGGAGCGGGTTGGGGCTCCCGTCCCGTATCGCCATGAGGACCGGGAAATACTTGTCGCTGACCGATTCGGGCAGGCCGATCGCGGTCATACGCTCGCGCACGCGCGGCACGTCGCGGTCGTAAAGTTCGGCCTTCCCGGCATAGGCGAGGGCGTGCAGCCAGTACGCCGACGTCACGGTGCAATAGACGCATTCGCCCGCGAATGTGCGGACCGCGGAATAATTGCCCGTGGCGAGCAGGCTTTCGGCGTAGCGATGGCGGGTCGGCCCATGGGCCGGATCGAGGTCGAGCGCGGTGCGATAGGCCGCGATCGCCGCCTCGTGCTCGCCGATCTCCGCCAGTGTCCGGGCATGGAAATGATGGGCGAGGCCAATCTCCGGCGCTTCGCCGGTGATGGCCTCGAACTCCAGCAGGGCCGCAGCGATGTCGCCCCCATAGACCGCCGGCAACCGCGCCCGCACAATCCGTGCGAGAAGGTTTTCACCGTCGAGCGCGAGCGCGGTCGCGATCGCCTTGGCCGCGATGGCCTGCCTCTTTTCGGCTTCGTACCCGGAGATGATCGCAAGCGCGCGCCCGGCATGGGCATCGGCGAAATCGGGATCGATCCGGCTCGCGCGGGTGAAATCGTCGAAGGCGTCCTGCTTGTTGCGGATGTCGCCCACGAGACTCTTCTGCAGCCCCTCCTGGAAGGCGGCATAGGCTTGCGGGTCCACTCCGTCGGGCGAGGGCATGGGAAGCGATCCGACACCGGCGTAGACCTGCAGGGCGCTGACCAGGGCTTCGAGCGCAAGGTCGCCGAGGGTGGGACGCGAGATCGCGTCGGTGAATCGGTCGCGCCACAAGATCGTCCCGCTCCCCGCCTCGACCAGCGCAAGGTCGAGGAAGGTCTGGTCGAGCGCCGTGCCGACTTCGCCGATGACGAGATGGGTCGCGCCGAGCGACTGTGCGAGTTCGGCCTGGGTCCGCGTCGTCTCGGCCGCCTCGGTAACGCGCGGGCCCGGCACGAGGGCCATGCGTTCGATGAGGGCGAGATGGCCCGACATGGTCCGCGACAGGTCGGTCGCGAACTGCCGCACATCCTCGCCGTCGGTCTCGGCGGTTTCGAAGGGCAGCACGGCGAGCGTGACCTTGCTTGCCGCCCCTCCGGTATCGCCGGACGTCGGCGCGCCGAGGAAAGCGTAGAGGCCAAGGGCCAGCGCGACGACGACCGCCAGCACCGCTGCCGCGAGCGGCCAGCGCCGCCGTCCTGCCTCCGGCGCTTTTTCCGCCGGTGTCGCTTTTTGCGTCGCCGGCGCCGCCTTCGCCGGAACGGGGCCGGGCTCGGCGGCGGCAGGAGCGGCTTTCGCTTCGCCGCCTGCCGGTTCGCCGCGCGCGGCGTGCCCTTCGTGCAGGCAATAGCCGACGCCGCGAATGGTCTCGAGCAACGCCGCGTCCTCGCCCAGCGCCTTGCGCAGCGAGGCGATGTGGACCTGCAGCGCGTTCTCCTCGACGATCGTGTCGGGCCAGACTGCCGCGAGCAGTTCGTCCTTCGTCACGACCTCGCCCCGGCGGCGGGCGAGAACCGTCACGATCCCGAGCGCGCGGGGGCCGATCGCGACTCGCTCGCCGTCCTTCAGCAGCTGGCGATCCGGCTGCAGGATGTGGGATCCGATCGCTTGCTGGTCCATCGCCCGCCCGTTCAGACTTTCGCTCGCCTTAAGCTTATGCCGCCTCCTCTCGCCCTGTCACCCCCGGCGAAGATTTCAGGAAGGGAAAACAGGACGGCGCGGTCAATCGAGTGATCCTGTAAATCGCTGATACCGCGTGATTAATTCGCACACCTTCAGGAAAACAACAGGTTTCAGGCGCTCTTCACGCAAGCTTCACCGGAACGCCAAGGATCGAATTGGGGGGCTGGCCTAGTCCTTGGGTCGTCGCCGGGACACAGCGCCGCACAGCACAGCGCATCGCTCCGGGGCAGGACACAGGCAAACGCACGACCACACAGGAGACTATCGATGTTCAAGACCCTTTACGCCGCCGCCGCTCTCGCCACCCTCGCCGTCGCGGCCCCCGCCAGCGCCAAGGAAGAAGCGGTGAGCGTCACCGTCAGCTTCGCCGGCCTCGACATTGCGAGCAAGGACGGCTTCGCCGCGTTCGAGCAGCGCATCGACACCGCGATCGACCGCGCCTGCCGCATCAACGGGCGCCGCACCCTCGCCGAAATGCGCGCGGTCCGCGACTGCAAGGCGAGCATGACCACGAGCGCCGAACTCGCGGTGGCCGAACTGCTCGCATCGCCCGAACGCTTCGCCTCGGCGAACGAAATCACCCTTCGCGGCTGATCTTCACGTCCCCGAAGACCAACCCGCGAGAAACGGGAAGGGCGGCGCCAAAGCGGATGGCGTCGCCCTTTCTTTCGTCTGCGGCAAGTCGCGCCTGACGCGCGGCCCGGGTCACAGCAGCGCCGGTTTCGCCAGCATCCAAAGCGCCATGCCGATCATGAAGAGGTTTTCGGTCAGCGAGACGAAGCCCAATGGCACATTGCTGTCCCCGCCGACACAGGCGCACTTGAGTTCGCGCTTTTCGACATAGACCGCCTTGAACACGCTGACAGCGCCGATGGTGCCGATCGTGAGCGCGAGCGGGATCGAGACGATGTCGAGCACGTGCGCGGTCATCAGGAGCCCCGCCAGCCCCTCGGCGTGCGGATAGACATAGCCATAGGGCACCCAGCGCTTCGCCAGCAGGTCGTAATTGAGGAACATGGTCGAGAAGCTCTCGACATCGCGCAGCTTGAGGTAGGCGAGGCCGACCATCGAGAAGCTGACGAACCATTCCGCGGCAAGGAGCGAGAACGCCGCGCCGGTCGCGACATAAGCCGCACCCGCCGCCATCAGCGCCATCAGCGCGAACAGCGCGATCACGGGGCGGTAGGTCGTCCCCTCGGTCTTCGCGGGCTTGCCGAAATGCGCGGCGAGATCGGTGTAACCGCCGATCCGCTCTCTCCCGATGAACGCCTGCGGAGTGGTCTTGACGCCGTGCTCGGCCTTGAAGGCGTCGGTTTCGGCGCGGGTCGTGAGGTGGTGGTCCTCGACCGCATAGCCCTCGCGTTCGAGCAGCCATTTCGACTTGATGCCGTAGGGGCAGACATGGCCCGGCATGACCATGCGGTAGAGTTTGGCGGTGCGGGGCTGTTTCATTGTGAATCAGTGCCTTACTTGCGACCTCGTTCCAAAAGGTCGACCAGTTCCTCGAACTTGGCGCGCTGCTCGGCCTCGTCGCCGCTGGCGATCGCCTCGGCGACACAGCAGGCGGCGTGGTCCTTCAGGACCTGGCTTTCGACCTTGGCGAGCGCGGACTTGATCGCGGCGATCTGGTGGAGGATGTCGATGCAGTAGCGGTCGTCCTCGATCATCTGCGCGACGCCGCGCACCTGGCCCGCGATGCGGTTCAGCCGCTGCACCTTGGCCCTGGTCTTCTCGTCCATCACGATCGCCTCCGCTTGATACCCTAGGGGGGTATGTAGACGTCCGGAGCCGGATGGCAAGCCCGCAAGGAGGCTGCACGAAAGCCGATCAGTGTTCGTGGCCGCCCTCGAAGCCCGCATATTGCTCCGCGGTCATGCCGGGCATGGCCTTGACGAAGGCGGCGATGTTCCAGAGCGTCCTATCGTCATGGGGCGGGCCGAAGGCGGGCATTCCGCTCATCTTGACCCCGTGCTTCACCATCCAGAAGATCTCGCGCTCGCTCCATTGATCCGCCACTCTTGCGAGTGCGGGCGGATGAGGCCGCATCCCGGCGGCCCATCCGGCCTTCCCCGCGCCGACGCCGCCGTGGCAATGGGCGCAGTATTCCTTGTATTCGCCCGCCCCGGCCTCGATCATCGCGGGGGTGAACTGCGGCGGAGGCCCGACATCGCCCGCGCGCGCCTCGACCCCGTTGTGCATCGCGGTGTCGAGCGCCCAGCCGACAGCGGGATTGTGGCGGTCGGTCGCGGCGACATTGTAGGCGCCGGTCAATATCACCGCGAGGCCGATGGCGAGAAGCAGCACCAGCATTCCGATCGCTCCGACGAGTGCGCCCTTGGTGGATGGCTTCATGTCGCATTCCTTTCCGTGCAGTCGACGAAGCCGGCATATCCCAGTTCGTCTTCGGCCCCGGGAACGAGGACGATCATGTCCATGCCCGAAAGCCCGGCATCGCCGCGTTCGTCGCGCGGTCGCAGGAGGACGCTGAGGTCGCCCCTTGCAAACCGGCCTTCGCCCGCGGCGGGAAGCGGGACGAGCTTGCCGTTCAGCTTGATCGTGCCGGTGCCGCCCGGTGCGAACACGAAGGAGGGATAGGCGAGTTCGGTCAGCCGGACGGCGCATCGCCCCGCCAGACCACCGACCGCCGAAAGGTCGGCCACCGACATCGTCTCGGGCTTGACCAGCGCGGGCGAGACATTGGCGAGCGTGGCTTCGGGGGCCATGACCGGCGCCGGGCTCGGTGCGGCCTCAAGCTGGGCTTCGCGGTCGTTGCCGATCGCGGTGTTGCGGTTGCAGCCGGCGAGCGCGAGGATCATGGCGACAAGGGCGATCGCTCTCATTGCCGCGCCTCCTCGGGCAGCCGCTCGGCGACCCGGACCCCGTTTTCCTCGATGTCCTCGAGAAGGTAGCGCATCTGCGCGATCTCGCGCCGCTGGGCGAGGATGATGTCGTGGGCGAGCTTGCGCACGCGCGGGTCGCGGATGTGGGCGCGTTCGCTGGTCATGATCGCGATCGAATGGTGCGGGATCATCGCCGCCATGTATTCGCTGTCGGTCACGGTCGTCTGGCTCCGCAGCAGCCAGAGCGCGACCGAGAACACCAGCGCCGCCACGGCGAGGATCAGCGCGTTCTTCGCCCGGCTCGGATACAAGCTCCACATGAAGAGCAGCATCACAACCATCATCGCCGACCCCATCACGAAGGCCATCCAGAAGCGCGTCTCGCTCCAGAACACGTGGTCGATGGTGAAGGTGTTGATATACATCAGGCCGAACATCACGGCCGTGCTGGTGCCGATCATCGCCATGAAGCGCCAATAGGGATCGCGCCTCTCGCTTTCGCCGCTTTTGCCCTGTTCTTTCAAACTTCTTCTCCCTGTCGATGGGGCAACGGGGCGGGCCGTGGAAGGTTCGCCCGTCAGCGGCGCACCGCGCCTGATGGGCCGCGAGCCGAGTGCCTTCGTCGATCCTCTTGAAATACCCTCGGGGGGTATATATTCGGCCTGTATGAGCAAATCCCCCCGGCTCGCTGCGCCCGTCTCGCGCCGCGGCCTCATCACCAGCACCGCCGCCCTTGCCGCCGCCGCCGCGCTGCCCATGCCCGGCTGGGCGAAGGGCCGCTCACTGTCGCGCGCGGCGCAGGGCTTCGGCGAGCTTTCGGGCGAGGACATCGCGCTCACCATCGGCGAACATCACTTCATGACCGGCGGACGCGCGGGGCACGCCGTGGCGGTGAACGGGTCGGTTCCCGGCCCGCTGATCCGGCTGCGCGAAGGGCAGGACGTGCGGCTCCACGTCACGAACAATCTCTCTGAGGACAGCTCGATCCACTGGCACGGCCTGCTGCTGCCGTTCCAGTTCGACGGGGTGCCGGGCGTCAGCTTTCCCGGAATTCGCCCGGGGGAGACTTTCACCTATTCCTTCCCCGTCCGCCAGAGCGGGACCTACTGGTGGCATTCCCATTCGGGGCTGCAGGAACAGGCGGGGCATTACGGCCCGCTGGTGATCGAAAGCGCCGATCCGGACCCGCGCTACGACCGCGACTATGTCGTGCTGCTGTCCGAATTCACCCCGCTCCACCCGCACGACATCATGCGCAAGCTCAAGGTCGGGGAGCACTACTTCCAGCGTCAGATGCAGACCGCATCCGAAGGCGAGATGCCGGGCGATATGCGGCGGATGTGGGGCCGGATGCGGATGAATCCGCGCGACATCGCGGACGTGACGGCGAACACCTACACCTATCTCGTCAACGGGCACGGGCCCGCCGACAAGCTCGAATTGGCGTTCCGCCCGGGCGAGCGGGTGCGCCTGCGCGTCATCAACGGCTCGGCCATGACTTTCTTCAACGTCCGCATCCCCGGCGTGCCGATGACCGTCATCGCCGCCGACGGGCAGGAGGTGGACGAGGTCGAGGTGGACGAATTCCAGATCGGCGTCGCGGAAACCTACGATGTGATCGTAGCGCCCCCCGCCGGAAGCCACGCGATCGTCGCCGAAAGCATGGATCGGAGCGGCATGGGCGTCGCCAGCCTCACCAGCCACGCCGGCCATATCGCGACCCCGCCGCCGCTGCGCGAAATCCCGACGCTCACCATGACCGACATGGGAATGGGCGGGGGCATGATGGACCACGCCGCGATGGGTCACGACATGGAGGGGATGGAGGGCATGGACCACTCCATGCGCGACACCTCGCTCCTGCCCGCCGACGTCAAGGCGGGGCCGGGCATGGACATGGTCGCGCCCATGCCGTCCGACCGAATGAATTTTCCCGGCCTCGGCCTCGACGAGGTCGAGCACCGCGTCCTGCGCTATACAGACCTCAGGGCGAAGCGGATGAACCCGCACCGCGAGGTCGACCGCGAGATGGAAATCCACCTCACCGGGAACATGGAACGCTATATGTGGTCCTTCGACGGTCGGAAATTCACCGCCGTCACCGATGACCCGATCCGTTTCGGCTATGACGAGCGCGTGCGGGTGAAGCTCGTCAACCAGACCATGATGGCGCACCCGATCCACCTCCACGGCCATTTCTTCGAGCTTGTGAACGGGGCGGACCATATGCACCAGCCCTTGAAGCACACCGTGGTGGTCCAGCCGGGCGGCACGGCGACCTTCGATCTCACCGCCAACGAGCCGGGCGACTGGGCGTTTCACTGCCACCTCCTCTATCATATGCACGCCGGCATGATGCAGGTCGTGACCGTGCGGCCCTTCCCGCAGAACGGGCGGGCGTGATGCGCCTTTTCCTGCTGGTTCCCGCCGCGCTCGTCGCGGCGCCCCTGCACGCACAGGACCATGCCGGCCACGGCGCGCCCCCTGCCGAGACCGCGAGCGAGCTGGACCACTGCGCGATGGGCCACCTGCCGCCCGAACAATGCCCGCCGCAGGACGAAGCCGAGGAAGATCATTCGGCCCACGGCGCGATGGAAGACATGGCCGAGGACGAGAGCGCCATGCCCGGCATGGACCACTCCGCCCACGAAGCCGCGCCCGACAAGTCCGCTCCCGGTGCCGCGAGCGAAACCGCCGTCCCGCCGCGGGCCTTCGAAGGCCCGCGCCACGCCGCCGACGCGGTCTGGGGCGAGGCGGCCATGGCCCCGGCCCGCGCCGCGCTGGCGCGGGACAGCGGCGGATTTCGCACCGGCATGGTGATGATCGAACGGTTCGAAGCGCGCCTTGCCGCCGATGGCGGCGCCGATGCTTTCCTGTGGGACGCCCAGGGCTTTTACGGCGGCGACATCAACCGCTTCGTCATCAAGACCGAAGGCGAGGGCGAGTTCGGCGGCGATCTCGAAAACGCCGAGGCGCAGGCGCTCTACAGCCGGGCGATCGGCCCGTTCTTCGACCTTCAGGCGGGCGTGCGCGTGGACGACGCACCCGACACGCGCGCGCACTTTGTCGCGGGCATACAGGGGCTTGCGCCCTATATGTTCGAGCTCGACGCGGCGCTGTTCCTGTCCACCGAGGGCGACCTCACGGCGCGGATCGAGGCCGAATACGACCAGCGCATCACCCAGCTCCTGATCCTCCAGCCCCGCATCGAGGTCGAGCTTGCCGCGCAGGACATTCCCGAGCGTGCGATCGGCGCAGGCTTCACGAAAATCGAGCCGGGCGTGCGGCTGCGCTACGAATTCCGCCGCGAATTCGCGCCCTATCTCGGCATCGAATACGAAGCGAAGGCCGGGCGCACAGCCGACATCGCGCGCGCCCGCGGGGGAGGACCCCGACGGGATCAGGCTCCTCATCGGCCTGAGGACATGGTTCTGACCCGAAAGGGCCACCGTCGAACCTGTATTGACCGCTTGCGAATTATCGTGCCAAGGGGCGAGCGCATTGCGGGTGTAGCTCAATGGTAGAGCAGAAGCTTCCCAAGCTTAAGACGAGGGTTCGATTCCCTTCACCCGCTCCAGCCCCCGCGGCATTTCCCCGCCATCCTCGCCGAGCCGACGCTGCCTAGCCCGCCTGTGCCGCCTCTTCCTTCATGAAGCCGAGGTCGGGTTCGTCGAAATTGCCGATATTGGGCGAAACGAGCGGGATCTCGGCGTCGGACACGCCGAACCACTTTGCCAGCGTTGCCGAATACTGGTCGACCGATGTCGTCGGCAGCAGGCGTCCCTGGCCCACCTGTCCGTCGTCCTCGACCGAGATCGTCGGCGCGGTGCCGTAGAACTGCCCTCCCCGGACCGCTCCGCCGAGCACGAAATGATGCGATCCCCAGCCATGGTCCGAGCCGTCGCCGTTCGAGGACAGCGTGCGCCCGAAATCCGATGCGGTGAAGGTCGTCACCCGGTCCGCGACGCGCGATCTCGACCATTGCCCGGTAAAAGGCGTCGAGCGCGAAATCGACACCGGCGAGCAGACCCTCATGCGTGCCGATCAGGCCGTCATGGTTGTCGAAACCGCCCGTGGCGACGAGGAAGACCTGCCGCTTCACGCCCAGCTGGTTGCGGCCCGCGATCAGCCGCGCAACGATCTGGAGTTGCGAGGCGAGGCTGTTGCCGCTGCCGAAATCGGTCGCGAGGTTCACGCCCGAAATCGCGTCGTTGATGAAGCCCGAATACTGGATCGAGCGGGCGTTCATCGTCGCATAATCGGCCGCGAACACGTGGTTGCCCTGGGCCGTGATCAGACTGCGCAGCGCATCGCTCGCCGCCCCGGAGCCATAGAAATTGCGCCCGAGCGCGCCGATCTCGATCGCGCCGGCCGGAGCAATGCCGTAAGGCTGCACCTCGTCGCCTGAAAGGAACACCGCATTGCCGGTCGCATTGATCGCGGTGAACATCGAATTGGTGTTGCTGCTCGCCGCGAGGTCGCCGATCCGCCCGCCCCAGCCCGAGGTCGACCCTTCGGGCCGGCCCGATTGCCACGTCGATTGCTGGTCGTTGTGAGAGAACAGCTTTGCCGGGCGGGGGAAACTGGTGATGTTTTCGCTTTCGAACTGCGCCCTTGTCAGCGGCACGATCAACGGGCCGACATTGAGCAGGGGCGCCATGGCGCCCTGGTCGAAGCGCGATTTGAGCCGCGGCATGGTGGGGGCGAGCGCGAGCTGCATATCGTCGGTCAGGGTCTGCTCTTCGAGCGGGCTGAGCACCTGTCCCGTAAGCGCCGCGCGGTCGATCGCGATGCCTCCATTCGCCGGCAACCCGCCCCGGATCGCGGAATAGCGCGCATAATTGGCGGCATCGAAGGGGATAAGCGTGTTGGCGTGATCGTTCCCGCCAAGCAGGAACACGCAGACCAGCGCCTTGTAGCCGTCGCCGCTCGCAAAGGCCGCCGCGTCGGACAGGCCGGCCAGGCCGAGCGCATAGCCCGATGCCGCCCCCATCATCGCGAGCTGCCCCGATCGCCGCATGAAGGCGCGGCGCGATATTTCCCCGGCCTTGCCGATATGGACCATCCGCCGCTCCTCTACTTCTGCACCAGGTAATCGTTCGAGACCATCACTAGCAGCACCGCGCGGTGGATCTGCGCAAGCTTCGCCGCCTCGCTGCTCGCCGGGCTCACCGGAGTGGCGCCGAGCGCATCGGCAATGGTCGTGCGGGTCGATTGCGACAGCTGCCCGGCGGTGAGCAGCAGGTCGAGGCGGTCGAGCAGGGCATCGATATCGTGCACGATATCGAGTTCCTGGGCGTAGGTCGCCCTGACATCGAACATCCATCCCCCGCGCCCGTCGATCGTGCGCTCCATGAAATTGATGTAGCTGGCAGCCGTCGTCTCGTTGACGATCTGGAATTCGGGCGCGACGAGATCCGCCGCGGCGGCCTGCGAATTCGCGGGCGTGTAGCCGGGGCGGAAGAAATTGAAGACCGACGGCGAGCGAAGCGGCGACTGGCCGAGCCGGTTCGCGCTCTGCGACAGGTTCTGCATCAGCCACGCGCCCGTGTCGCTGCGCGCGCCGAAGGTCCGGCCCCACTGGGCGAAGCGCAGCATGGGCTCGCGCAGCTTGCCGAAGGTCGTGCTGGTGAGCGAGGCGGGCGAAAGCGCCTCGTCGTCGAGCAGCACCGCCTTGAACACGGCCCTGAGGTCGCCGCGAACGCCCGAACCATTGTCGTCGAACGCCTGCGCGACCCGGCGGACGTAATCAGGCGAGGGATTGCTGGTGACGAGGCGCTGGATCATCTGCCGGCCGAAGAACGGCCCGACATTGGGGTGATTGAACAGCGTGTCCATCGCGATCCGCAGCGATTCGGGCGCCCCCGTCCCGGCGGGGATCGTGGTGCCGAGGAAGCGCTTTTCCTCCAGCGAATGCGTGTCGCGGCCGAAGGGAAAGCGGCGCGCCGGGTCGGCCGTCATCGGGGCGCGCAGCAGCCGGGCTTCGGGCACGTCGAGGTCGGGCTGGGACGGCGGGGAGGCGAACTTGATGTCGCCCGAATAATCGTAATTATACCCGGTGAAGACCTTGGCGATCCCGGTCACGTCGTCATTGGTGTAGGTCTCGATCGGCTCGCCCGCGCCATCGGTGCGCACCGTGCCGTCGGCGTTGAGCTCGAACAGCCCGATCGAGAACAGCTGCATGACTTCGCGGGCGTAGTTCTCGTCGGGGACGCGGCCCGTCGTCGGATCGGCTTTCTGGTTGCCGAGCGTGTTGAGGAAGACGCCCATCGCCGCATTGAGCGTGATCGCCTCGATCAGGTCGCGGAAATTGCCGAAGGCGTGGCTCTTGAGGATGTCCCAATAGGCGCCGATCGCGCTGCTCGGCCAGATCGTGATGTTGTTGACCGAGACGACGAAGAATTCGGACAGCGCGAGCGCAATGCGCTTGCGGACCGAATTGCGGCCCGACAGCAGCTGGCTCCAGATCATGTAGTCGGCCGGGTCCGAACGGAAGAACCACTGGTTGTCGTCGACATCCTCGAAGCCCAGGCCCGAGAGGAACTGCTCGGCGGTCTGTTCGATGGACTGGTTTATCTCGCGGTCGAGCCACGCCTCGTAGCCTTCCGAGCGCAGCTCGAGAACGTCGCCGGGGCTCACCGAAAGCCCGGCGTGCAGGGCGAAGCGGGCCGCTTCCTCGTCGGTCTGCGGCTTCAGCACGGTGGGCGGGGCCGCGCCGCCGCCCCCGCCTGCCGAGGCGGAGCCGCCAGGCGATCCCGAACCGCCACCCCCGCAGGCCGCCGTGGCAAGACCGAGCGCGAGCGCGGCCGTGCCGGGCGCGGCGATTCCGGCGGGCTTTGCGGGTTCGTCCTGCGTGTTGGAGGAAGGTTCCGGCGACCCGGCGGGGCCGCTTTCGGCCGCTATGCGCTCTTCGGGCTGTTCCAGCGTGTCGGACACTCGCGCTCCCCCTCCCTGTCGTCGCGCTATCAACGTGAAAGGAACGGGCGGGTCTGTCAAACCCTTCGCCGGGCAAGGTTATTGCAGGGTCGCGCCCTTCGCCGGATCGCCCGCGCGGAAGATCAGGGTTTCGACTTCGGTGCCGCTGCCGATGTTCACCCGGTTCTCCTGCCGCGCCCACACGTCGGTGAGGATCAGCGAGCGCACGGTGAGGCGCGCGCCGGGCCGGGCGAGGGCGCTTCCTGGTAAATGACGAGGCTGCCCCCGTCGATCTCGCTGCCGAGCAGCGTGAAGGCGACCGGCTCGCCCGCGTGGGTGACGGTGAAGCGTTCCGCGATGTAGCGCACGAATTCGCGGCGGCTGGGGATGTCGCCGATGATGTCGGGCGCGGCGATCCCGCGCCGCTTCAATGCGTGTTCGGCATCGTGGAGCGGCACGCGGTGGACCACTTCGAGCATCCCCGTGCGCGCATTGTGCGAGACGATCGAGATCGCGGTCTTCTGCTGGTGCGCCGATGCCGGCAGCGCCAGCACCAGCGCCGCGAGGAGCGCGAGCAGCCAGCGGATCATTGCGAACCCTGGCTTTCCGCCATCAGGTCGCGGCCCGTGCGCGAGCTTGCCTCGGGCGACTTGAAGGCTTCGACCCGGCTTTCGATGATGCGGCGCGGATAGTAGTTGTTCTCGACGTCCGCATCGGCGGTTTCCCAGTCGGGATCGACGACGACGCTGGCGAGCCGCTTGCCCTTGGGAAAGACGAGCAGCTTGCTCAC